>NZ_JBSGUW010000003.1:327228-344907 GCF_053608125.1 Isoptericola sp. NPDC055063
CCACAATGAGGGCAGGGGGGGGGGGGGGGAAGTTTGAGGGGGTGGTGTGTTGGGGTCTTCCCCCCCCCCCCACGACCACCCGCACCGCGGGGCCGGGCGCACCGCCCGCCCCGCGGGCACCCGGGACGCGAGACACGCGCCCGGCAGGACGACGAGGGAGTGACCGTGACCTGGCTGGACGACCGATCGATGGCCGTGATCACCGGCGCCGCGGTGGGCGACGCGCTCGGCGGTGCCGTCGAGGGCTGGACCCCCGAGCAGATCGAGGAGCGCCACGGGGGCCGGGTGACCGGCATCGTCGGCCCCTGGTACCCGAACTGGCGCGACGCGCGACCCATCGCGCCGTACCACAAGGGCGACGGGCACATCACCGACGACACCCTCATGACGCGCGCCGTCGTGGAGGTCTACGCCAAGCGCCGCGACCACCTGGACGCGTACGCGGTCGCCGAGGACCTCGTGCCCCTGATGATCGGGGAGCCGCGCTGGATCCCCGAGCTGGAGTCGACGGCCCTGCTGCTGCAGCGGGTGTTCCTCGCCGAGAAGTGGATGGTCGCGCGGCTGCACTACGGCCACGTCGACCCGCGCGAGGCGGGCGTCGGCAACGTCGTGAACTGCGGCGCCGCGATGTACGTGGCGCCGGTCGGCCTGGCCAACCCGGGCGACCCGCGCGGCGCGTACGCCGAGGCGATCGACTTCACGGGCGCCCACCAGTCGAGCTACGGCCGCGAGGCCGCGGGTGTGTTCGCGGCCATGGTCGCGGCCTCGGTGGCGCCCGGCGCCACGCTCGACGACGTCGTGCACGCGGCGCTCGACGTCGGCCACGACGGCACGGCCGACGCCCTGCACGCCGTGGTGGAGGCGTTCGACGGCTGGACCACCGCCCCCACCACGGACGAGGAGGAGCGCGAGCTCGGCCGCCTGGTGCGCGAGACCGTGGCGCCGTTCGACTCCGTGGGCCCCGCCTACCGGCAGATGTCGATGGACGCCCGCCGCCCGTCGCGCACCAAGTCGATCGAGGAGCTGCCCGCGGCGCTCGGCATGCTGCTCGGTCACTGCGGCGACTACCGCGGCTCCGTCCTCGCGGCCGTGAACTACGGTCGCGACGCCGACTCGATCGCCGTCATGGCGGGCGCGGTGGCCGCGGGCCTGGGCGGCAGCGCGGTCGTCCCCACCGAGTGGCTCGACGCGATCGAGGTGGCGAGCAAGATGGACGTCCGCGAGACGGGTCGGCTCATGGCCGCCGCGGCCGCCGACATCGTGCGCGCGGACGCCGAGCGGGCGCGGGCGCGCCTGGCGGGCATCGACGCGCTCGACCTCGATGCGGACGTCGACCACCAGGGCGCCGGGGCGCGGGCATGAGGCTGACCTGGGCCCAGCCGGAGGACCTGCTGGCGCACGAGCTGGTGCAGTCGGCGGCGGAGGGCAAGGAGGTCGCGGACGTCCGTGCGCGCTGGGTGGCCGCCGGGGGAGACCCCGAGCCCGCCGTGAGCGGGGCGGGCCCCGTGCCCGCGACGGCCGAGCTGCGCGCTCTGGCCCGCACCGTGCTCGACGAGCTGGACGCCCGGCCCGCCGCGCCCGCCCCGGCGGAGCCGGACGGATGGGACGAGATCCTGGCCCTGCTGCCGGAGGCGCCCGAGCTGCCCGCCGCGGGCGCGGACCTCGACGCCCGGGTGCACGGCGCCTGGACGGGCCGCGCCGCCGGGTGCCTGCTGGGCAAGCCGGTCGAGAAGATCCCGCGCGAGGGCATCGAGGAGATCCTGCGCGCCACCGGCCGGTGGCCCCTGGACCGCTGGTTCACCGCCGTCGGGCTGCCCGACGACGTCGCGGCCCGCTGGCCGTGGAACCGCCGCTCCGCCCCGACGTCCCTCGAGGAGAACATCGACGGGATGCCGGAGGACGACGACCTCAACTACCCCATCCTCGCGCTCGAGCTCCTCGAGGCCCGCGGACGGGGCTTCACCACGGACGACGTGGCCCAGCTCTGGCTCGACCTCATGCCCGCGGGCCGGTCGTTCACGGCCGAGCGCGCCGCGTACCGCAACATCCTCGACGCGCGGCCCGTGCCCGAGACGGCGACGCACCACAACCCGTTCCGGGAGTGGATCGGCGCGCTCATCCGCACCGACCTGCTCGGCTGGGTCAGCCCCGGCGACGTGCGCGGGGCCGCGCGGCTGGCCTGGACCGACGCGCGCCTGAGCCACACCCGCAACGGCGTCTACGGCGCGATGTGGGCCGCCGCGCTCGCCTCGGCCGCGGTGGTGGCCGCCGACGCCGCTGCGGTGCTCGACGCCGCCGACGCCGTCGTCCCGCCCGGCAGCCGCCTCGCCACCGCGGTCCGCCTGGGCCGCGAGCTCGGCGCGGCCTCCGACGGCGGGGAGGCCGCGGTCCGCGCCGACCTCGACCGGCTCCACGCCACCTACGGCGACCTGCACTGGGTGCACGTGCTGCACAACGCGGCCGTGGTCGCCTACGCGCTCGAGGCCGGGCGCGGGGAGTTCGGCCCGAGCGTCGCGATCGCGGTCATCGCGGGCTGGGACACCGACTCGGCGGCCGCCACGGTCGGCGGCGTGGTCGGCGCCCTGCGGGGCGCCGAGGGGATCGGCGCGGCGTGGAGCGGGCCGCTCGACGGCCGCATCGCGACCTCCCTGCCCGGCGGCGAGCGCCGCATCGACGACCTGGCCGCTCGGACGACGGCGCTCGCGCGGCGTGCGCCGCAGCGCCCGGCGGGCGCGGGGGAGCCGTCGTGAGCGGCGCCGGGCGCGTCGTCGTGGTCGGCTCGGCGAACGTCGACCTGGTCGTCGACGTGCCGCGCCACCCCGGCGGCGGCGAGACCATCCTGGGCGGCGACCTGCGCCGCAGCCCCGGCGGCAAGGGCGCCAACCAGGCCGCCGGCGCCGCGCGCGCCGGGGGAGCGGACACGTCGTTCGTCGGCGCCGTGGGGCGCGACGACGCCGCCGCGCTCCTGCTCGCGTCGCTGCGGCGCGTCGGTGTGCGGACCGACCTGGTCTGGCGGCTCGACGTCCCGACGGGCACCGCCCTCATCACCGTCTCCCCGGACGGCGAGAACGCGATCGTCGTCGCCCCCGGCGCGAACTCGCGCCTCGCGGTCGAGCGTCCGCAGGCCGAGCGCATCGCCGCCGCCGACGTCGTCCTCGCGCAGCTGGAGGTGCCGCTCGACGTGGTCCTCGCGGCCGCCGCCGAGCGACGCCCGGGCGTGCCGCTCGTGCTCAACGCCGCGCCGTCCCGCGCCCTGCCCGACGCGCTGTGGGACGCCGTCGACGTCCTCGTGGTGAACGAGCACGAGGCGGCCGACCTCGTCGGCGGTCCGGCGGGTGAGACGGCGGACACCGACGACCCCGAGGCGCTCGCGGCTGCGCTGCTGCGGCGGGTGCCGGCCGTCGTGATCACCCTCGGCGGCGCGGGCAGCCTCGTGGCGCACCGCGGCACACCGCCGGTGCGCGTGCCCGCGCACCGCGTGGAGGCCGTGGACACCACGGGCGCGGGCGACGTCTTCTGCGGCGTGCTCGCGGCCGGCCTCGCCCGCGGCGAGGACCTGGCGGCCGCCGCCCGGCTCGCGGCGGCGGCCGGTGCTCTGGCGGTGACCCGCCGCGGCGCGCAGGACGCCGTACCTGCCGCCTCCGAGGTGGCCGCCCTCGCCGCAGGCGGCGGCTGACCCGACCTCCCCGCACGACCCCGCACCGCCCGCCCCGTCCCCGGTCCGTCCTCGGGCCCCCGGAGGAAGCAGCCATGACGTACACGTTCGACCCCCTGGTCCCGCGGCCGATCGACCGGCCGACCGACGTGCCCACCGGGGGCCCGCTCACTCCCGAGCAGAGCGTCGCCCTCGACGAGGCGAAGATCTTCGTCGGGCCGCAGGACCCGGCCGACCGCCCGGCCTGGCGCGAGCGGCTCGCCGCCTGGCGGTCGGACGCGCGCGAGCGCCACGGCTACACCGGCACGGCCTACGACCGCCCGGAGGCGGCGTGGGCCGCGCGGTGCCGCACGGTGGCGCAGGTGTGGCTGTGGGACGAGCTGCTCTACTCCTTCGCGGAGGGCCGGTTCACGCCCGAGCGGTTCCTCGCGGACGCCGCGGAGCGGTTCGCCGGGCTGGACGCCGTCGTCCTGTGGCACGCGTACCCGGTGATCGGCATCGACGACCGCAACCAGTGGGACTACTACCGCGACGTCCCGGGCATCGTCGACCTCGTGGCCGCGTTCCACGCCGCGGGCCTGCACGTGTTCGTCGACTACAACCCCTGGGACACCGGTACGCGCCGCGGCGGCGACGACCTCACCGAGCTGGCCGCGCTGGTGCGCGACCTGGGCGCGGACGGCGTCTTCCTCGACACGCTGAAGAAGGCGGAGCCGGAGCTCGTCGCGCGCCTGGAGGCGGCCCGCCCGGGGATCGTGCTCGAGGGCGAGTCCAAGCTGGCGGTGGAGCGCATCGAGGACCACTCGTCGTCGTGGGCGCAGTTCTTCGCCGACTCGCCGGTGCCCGGCGTGCTGCGCGCGCACTGGTACGAGCGCCGCCACATGCAGCACCACGTGCGGCGCTGGCACCGCGACCACTCCGAGGAGCTGCAGTCCGCGTGGCTCAACGGCGTGGGCGTCATGGTGTGGGAGGTCGTCTTCGGGGTGTGGGTCGGCTGGTCGCCCCGCGACGCCGCCACCGTGCGCCGCATGCAGCGCGTGCAGCGTGCCGCGGGCGATCTGTTGCTGCGCGGCGCCTGGACGCCGCTCGCCGAGCTCGCGCCGGAGGCGGAGGCCGCGGGCGTGTACGCGTCGCGGTGGGAGGCGGACGGCGTCGCGCTGTGGACCCTCGTCAACCGGGGCGACGTCGCCTACGCCGGCCCCGTGCTCGCCGACGGCGACGAGCGCGTCGTCGTCCCCGGGCGCGGCGTCGCCGCGCTCGTGCGCACCACGACCGAGACCGGAGCCGCCGAGCCTGCGTGGGCCGCGGGCCTGCGCGCCGTCGTCGACGGCCTGGACGCTCCCGACGGCGACCCGCACGACCCGGACGCCCGCTTCCCGCACCGCGTCGCGCGCCGGCTGCGTACGGAGGCCCCGGCAGGGATCGGTCCCGGCGCGGGCGCCGGCCCGGGCACGGACGCCGTCGTGCTGCCCGCCGGGCCGTACGCGCTCACCGTCCGCCACCGCGCCCGCGAGACCGGCATGTACCAGGGCGCGCCGTACGTCGACGAGTGGAAGCCGCTGCCCCCGCGCCTGCACGACGCCCGCACGCTGCAGCGCGACGGCGAGCTCGCCGCACCCGTCGCCGTCGCGCCCCGCGAGGTGACCAACGCGCAGTTCGCGGCGTTCCTCGACGCGACCGGGTACGCCCCGGCCGAGCCGCACCGGTTCCTCGCGCACTGGTCCGACAGCCGTCCCGTCCCGGGCACCGAGGACCAGCCGGTCACGTTCGTCGACCTCGACGACGCGCGCGCCTACTGCGCCTGGCGCGACGGGCGCCTGCCCACCGAGGACGAGTGGCAGCTCGCGGGAGCCGAGCCCGGCTTCGGCCGCGGCGCCCCCGCGGTGTGGGAGTGGACCGACAGCGAGCACAGCGACGGCCGCACCCGGTACGTCATGATCAAGGGAGGCAGCGACTACCGCGCCGAGGGCTCGGACTGGTACGTCGAGGGCGGCCGGCACGCGCCCGACTACGCGGTGAAGCTGCTGCTGCCCGGCCTGGGACTCGCGCGCGGCGCCACGGTCGGGTTCCGGTGCGCCTGGGACCTGCCCGACGCGCGCGGCCTGGTGGACACGACGGAGGTGACCCGATGACCGTCTCGCGCGACGCGGCCGCCGGCGCGCTGGCGGGCCTGCGCGTGGTCGACGCGTCCACGCTGTTCGCCGGCCCGATGGCGGCGATGCACCTGGGCGACATGGGCGCCGACGTCGTGAAGGTGGAGCACCCGGCCAAGCCCGACCCGTCGCGCACGCACGGCGCGGCGAAGGACGGCGTCAACCTGTGGTGGAAGACCCTCGGGCGCAACAAGCGCACGATCACCGCGAACCTCGGCAGCCCGGGCGGCCGCGAGGTGTTCCTGGCGCTCGCGGAGACCGCCGACGTCGTGATCGAGAACTTCCGTCCCGGCACCCTGGAGCGGTGGGGCCTCGGCTACGACGAGCTGGCGGCGCGCAACCCCGGGCTGGTGCTGGCGCGCGTGAGCGGCTTCGGCCAGGTGGGCCCGTACCGCACGCGCCCCGGCTTCGGCACCCTCGCGGAGGCGATGAGCGGCTTCGCGGCGATGACGGGGGAGCCCGACGGGCCGCCCACGCTGCCGCCGTTCGGCCTGGCCGACGGCGTGGCCTCGCTGGCGACCGCGTTCGCCGTCATGGTCGCGCTGTCCACGCGGGAGCGCACGGGCCGCGGGCAGGTGGTCGACACCGCCATCGTCGAGCCGATCCTCGCGATGCTCGGTCCGCAGATCACCCGGTGGGACCAGCTGCGCACCGTGCAGGCGCGCACCGGCAACCGGTCGTCGAACAACGCGCCGCGCAACACCTACCGCACCAGCGACGGGCACTGGGTCGCGGTCTCCACGTCCGCGCAGTCCATCGCCGAGCGGGTCGTGCGGCTGGTGGGCCGCCCCGAGCTGATCGACGAGCCGTGGTTCGCCCGTGGCGTCGACCGGGCCCAGCACGCCGACGAGCTCGACGACGCCGTCGGCGGGTGGATCGCCGGGCGCACGCGCGACGAGGTGGTCGCGGCGTTCGAGGAGGCGCAGGCCGCGGTCGCGCCGATCTACGACGCCCACGACATCGTCGGCGACCCGCAGTTCCGCGCCCTCGGCACGATCCACGAGATCGACGACCCGGAGCTGGGGCCGATGCTCATGCAGGGCCCGCTGTTCCGGCTGTCCGGCAACGACGGCGTCATCCGGCACACGGGCCGCGCGCACGGCGCCGACACCGACGCCGTGCTGGGCGAGCTCGGCTTCGACGCCGAGCGGGTCGCCGCGCTGCGGGCCGAGGGCGCGGTATGACGGCGCCCGCCCCGCGGCCGGTCGCGGACGCGCCGCCGCTCACGCTGCTGTACGTGCCCGCGGACCGCCCCGACCGGGTCGGCAAGGCGCTCGCGTCGGGAGCGGACGCCGTGCTCGTGGACCTCGAGGACGCCGTGGCGCCCTCCGCCAAGGACGCGGCGCGCGGTCACCTCGCCGCGCTGCTCGGCGCGGGGGCGCCCGCAACGGACGACGGCGCGGACGACGGCGCGGACGACGGCGCGGGCGCCGGTGCGCGGCCGGCGGTCCAGGTGCGCGTCAACGACGCGAGCACCCCGTGGCACGCCGCGGACGTCGCCGCCGTGGCGGCGCTGCCCGTGGCCGTGGGCGTGCGTGTGCCGAAGGTCGAGTCGGCCGACGAGGTGCGGGAGCTCGCGGCTTCGCTACCCGGCCGCGCCCTGCACCTGCTGCTCGAGACGGCGCTCGGCGTGGAGCGGGCGTACGAGCTCGCGTCCGCGTCGCCGCAGGTCGCCTCGCTCGGGCTGGGGGAGGCCGACCTGCGCTCGGACCTGCGTCTGGACGACGAGTCCGGGCTGTCCTGGCCCCGCAGCCGCGTGGTCGTCGCCGCGCGCGCCGCGGGCCTGCCCGCGCCCGCGATGTCCGCGTACACGCACGTGCGGGACCTGGACGGCCTGGCGGCGTCGTGCCGCGCGGGCCGCGCGCTGGGGTTCTGGGGCCGGACCGCGATCCACCCGACCCAGCTCGCCACCATCCGGGCCGCCTTCGCGCCGGGGGAGGCCGAGGTGGACCGGGCGCGGGAGGTCGTGCGGGCCGTCGCGTCGGCCGCGGACGCCGGGACCGGCACCGTGGTGCTGCCCGACGGCACGTTCCTCGACGTCGCGATGGTGGAGCGAGCCCGCTGGACGCTCGCGCTGGCGGACCGGGCGGGCGGCCTTTCGGGTCGCGCGTGACCGGCGCCCCGGCTCAGCCCCGTCCGCGCGCCGGGGCGCTCGCGGCGCCCGCGCCGTCGTCCGGCACGACCATCTCGGCGCGGACGCCGAGCAGCCGCACCTCGCGGCCGGGCTCCATCCCGGCAGCGAGGTCGAGCACCGCGGCGGTCACCTCCTCGAGCGAGCGGGTCGGCGCGGGCAGCCGCCGCGAGAAGGTGCGGGTGACGAAGGGCGCGTAGCGCACCTTCAGCCCTACCCGGACCACGGGCCGTCCCTCCGCCTCGGTGTCCGCGTGGGCCTGTGCGGCCAGCTCCCGCAGCGCGGCCGTCACCTGCTCGGGCGTCGTGAGGTTGCGCTGGTAGGTGGTCTCGCGGCTGTGCCCGCGGGCCACCCACGGGGTGTCGTCGACGACGGCCGACCCCTCGCCACGCCCCAGCTGCCCGTACCAGGCGCCCATCCGCGGCCCGAACTCGCTGGTCAGGACGGCGTCGTCCGCGGCGGCGAGCTGCGCCACCGTGTCGATGCCGTGCGCCGCGAGGCGCCGGGCCACCCGCGAGCCCACCCCCCACAGGTCGCGGGTGGGCCGCCCTCCCATCACCTCGGACCAGGTACCGGCCGTGAGCCGGAACACGCCCGCCGGCTTGCCGAACCCGGTCGCGATCTTGGCGCGCACCTTCGTGTCCCCGATGCCGACGGAGCAGCGCAGAGCGGTGGCCTCGAGGACGGCCTGCTGCGCGCGACGGGCGAACGCCTCCGGGTCGGCGGCGTCGGTCCCGAGGAACGCCTCGTCCCAGCCGAGGACCTCCACCACGGTGCCGAGGCCGCGCAGGGTGTCCATGACGTGCGCGGAGGCCTCCTCGTACGCCGGCCGGTCCACGGGGAGGATCACCGCGTCCGGGACCTTGCGGGACGCGACGCGCAGCGGCATCCCCGACCTGACCCCGTACGCTCGCGCCTCGTACGACGCGGTGGAGACCACGGCGCGCTCGGTCGGGTCGCCCCGGCCGCCGACGATGACCGGCCGCCCGGCGAGCTCCGGCCGGCGCAGCACCTCGACCGCGGCCAGGAACTGGTCGAGGTCGACGTGCAGCACCCAGCGGAACGAGCGCGCGCCCATGCCCCGAGTCTGCGCCACCCGGCGCCGCCGCGGCCGACCGACGCCGCCCGACCGGTCGCTACACCTCCTTGGGGAAGGAGAGGACGACGACGGTCGAGACGACGAAGAGCACCACCGCGGCGCCGAGCAGCCCGCGCCGCGCGGCACGGTGCACCAGCGTGGTGCTGAGCCCGGCGAAGAGCGCCACCGAGGCGAAGAGGATCGACGTCAGCACGTAGTTGTCGCCGTTCTGGTTGGCGCGGCGGGCCGTGGCGGACAGGCTCTCGGCGCGGTCCAGCTCGGCGTCCGCGCGGTCCTGCGCGGCGAGCCGGTACTCGGGCATGAGGAACGGGGTGCGCGGCGCCGTGTCGTCGTGCACGGGGTCGGTCGCGATCCACGCGTCGAACGCGGGGACCATCTCGGGCCGGAACCTCGTGTACAGGAACTCCGACTCGGTGCCGTCCACCGGCTCGTAGGTCCCGCCCTCGCCGAGCCCGGAGTCCTTGCCCGCCCGCGTCTCCGCGGCCACGGCGTCGATCCAGGAGGCGAACGCGGTGACGTCCATCATGGTCAGCTGGCCCGCCTCCGTGGAGTCGCGGGTGGACTCGGCGCGGGCGGCACCGGCGGCGGCGTAGCTGTTCGCCTGCACGCCCGACCACTTCGTGCTCTGGAATGCCGACCGCGCCGTCACGACCGTCGCGAGGGCCAGCAGGACGGCGGCGACCGTCTCGACCCGTCGGCTCACGACCTGCGCAGCCGGTTCGCCCGTGTCCC
The DNA here is from genome assembly GCF_053608125.1 of Isoptericola sp. NPDC055063. Classification (NCBI taxonomy): domain Bacteria; kingdom Bacillati; phylum Actinomycetota; class Actinomycetes; order Micrococcales; family Promicromonosporaceae; genus Isoptericola; species Isoptericola sp. NPDC055063. The sequence continues at coordinate 336,999 of NZ_JBSGUW010000003.1, forward strand.
GCTCGTCGTCCCGCGTCATGAGACCACCCCCGTCGCCCGTCCCGGTCCTCGCACATCATGGTCGATGACCTGCTGTTTCGCGCTCGGTGCGCCGGCGCGGGGTGACATCCGCCGCCCGGCATGCGGACCCCTGCGAGCGGTGCCAGAGTGTGCCGCAGGACGGGCGTCGGCGAGACCGGACGGCGACCCGACCCGTGCCGCAAGGACGACCGAGAGGCAGGACATGGAACCCACCGGACCCGTGGAGCTCGTGCTCATCGAGTTCCCGCAGACCGACTTCAAGGGCGAGGTCATCGCCGAGCTCGGCCGGCTCGTCGACGCCGGCACGATCGACGTGCTCGACGCGCTCCTGATCCGCAAGGCGCAGGACGGCACGATCGAGTGGCTGGAGGCCACCGAGGGCGGCGACGACGAGCTCGCCCGCATCGTCGGCGAGCCGGCCGGCCTGCTCGGGTCGGAGGACGTCGACGACATCGCCGAGGACCTCGAGCCCGGCGCGGCGGTCGGCATGCTCGTCTTCGAGCACACCTGGGCGCGCGGCCTCACGGGCGCCCTGCGCGGCGCGGGCGGCCGGCTCCTGGACTGGACCCAGGTCCCGCCCGCCGCCCTCGAGGCGCTCTCCGCCGAGATCGAGAAGGAGAACTGACATGCCCCCCATGCGACGGATGGGCCGCCCCGGCCTCATCGGCACCATGGCCCGCACGGCGGTCATCACCGGCACCGCGCAGGCGACGAGCCGCGCGATGAACCGGCGCGCCAACGCCCGGGACGAGCAGCGCTACGCCGCGGACCAGTACAACGCCCAGCAGGAGCAGCAGGCCCAGCAGCAGGCGTACGCGCAGCAGCAGGCGCAGCTGCAGGCCCAGCAGGCCGCGCAGGTCGCCCCGGCGGCGCCCGCGCAGGACGACCTCATCGCCCAGCTGCAGAAGCTCGGCGACCTCAAGGCCGCCGGCGTGCTCTCGGACGCGGAGTTCGCCGCGGCCAAGGCCAAGCTCCTCGGGTGAGCGGCATGCCCGGGGCCGACGCGTCGGCCGGCCCGGCGGCGTCGGCCCCGGGCACGCTGCCCACGCCACGCGGCTTCGGCCGCCTGCTGCTGTTCGCGGCGGGCGTGGGCGTCCCGGTCTCCCTGGCGGCGTTCGCGTTCCTCGCCGTCCTGCACGAGCTGACCCACCTCGTGTGGGAGGTGCTTCCGGAGGGGCTGGGGTTCGACGCGCCGCCGTGGTGGTGGCCGCTGCCGTGGATGGCCCTCGCCGGCGTGCTCGTGGGGTTCGCCGTCCGTTCGTTGCCCGGGCACGGCGGTCACGTCCCCGTCGACGGCCTCAGCCTGGGCGTCGTGCCCGCGTCCGTCGTCCCCGGCGTGCTGCTCGCCGCCCTGGCCGGGCTCCCGCTCGGCGCCGTCCTCGGGCCCGAGGGGCCGCTCCTGGCCATCGGGTCGGCGCTGGCGCTGATCCTCGTGCGGCCGTGGGACTCGCGGCTCGACGACCCGGCCCGTCAGGTCCTGGCGGTCGCGGGCTCCGCCGCGGCGCTGTCGGCGATCTTCGGGAGCCCGATCGTCGGTGCCGTCTTCGTCGTCGAGGCGTCGGCCATCGCCGGCCTGTCGGGCGCCCGCCTCGTGGGCGTGGTCCTGCCGAGCATCCTCACCTCCGGCGTCGGGGCCCTCGTCTTCACGGGCATGGGGGTGTGGACGGGCCTGGAGATCGCCCCGCTCACCCTCCCCGGTATCCAGGGCCCGGCCCGGCCCGACCTCGCCGACGTGCTGTGGACGATCCCGGTGGCGGTGCTCGTCGCGATCCTCGTGCGCCTGGTGCACCGCCTCGGCGGCGCCGTGGCGCGGTCCGCCGCCGCGCGCCCCTTCGCGGCCGCGGTCGCGGGCGCGCTCGTGGTCGGGGCCTGCGCCGCCGGCTACGCCCTGGTCACCGGGCGGTCCCCGATGGACGTCGCCCTATCGGGCCAGGACCTGCTCGCCCCGCTCGCGTCCGACCCCGCCGCCTGGGGTGCCGGTGCGCTCGTCGCGCTCCTGGCGTTCAAGGGCGTCGCCTACGCCGTGTCGCTGGGCACGCTGCGCGGCGGGCCGATCTTCCCGGCCGTCCTCCTCGGGGCCGCGACCGGCGTGCTGGTCGCGCAACTGCCCGGGTATGGCGCCGTGCCCGGCCTCGCCGCGGGGATGGCGGCGGCGACGGCGTCGACCCTGCCGTTCCCCGTCTCGTCGTCGGTGCTGATCGTGATGCTGCTGGGTCCGGCCGCGCCGGCGATGGCGCCGATCGTGCTCCTGGCCGTCGTCGTGGGGTACATCACGGAGCACTTCCTGCTCAAGCCGCGGCGCGAGCGCCGCGCCGCGGCGTCGGGCGACCCGGCGGGCGGGGCCGCGGCGACCGCCTGATCCCTGCTCCCCGGTCTGCTCTCCCCGCTCTACTCCCCGGTCGCGCCGTCGATCGCCTCGCGCAGCAGGTCGGCGTGCCCGTTGTGCCGGGCGTACTCCTCGATCATGTGCACGAGGATCCAGCGCAGGCTGAACGTCCCCTCGCCGTGGCGCCGCGAGGGCACCACGGACGTCGCGTCGAGGGTGCCGGAGGCCAGCGCGGCGTCGAGCGCCCGGTCCGAGCGGGCGACCGCGTCGTCGAACAGCGCGCGCAGCTCCTGTGGCGTGTTCTCCGCGGCGGAGTGCCACTCCCAGTCGGCGTCGGCGTCCCAGTCCGCGGTGTCGAAGGGTGGCATCGCGGCGCCGCCGGAGAAGACCTGGAGGAACCAGTTGGACTCCACGTAGGCGAGATGCTTGAGGAGGCCGCCCAGCGTCATGCTGCTCGGCGGCAGCGGCGTGCTCAGCTGAGCGCCGTCGAGCCCCGCGGTCTTCCGGCGCAGCGTGTCGCGGTGGTAGTCGAGGTAGCCGCGCAGCGTCGCGGACTCGTCGGCGCGCAGCGGCGGGTCGACCCGGGTCTCCTCGACCGGCGTGGGCGCGGGCGCCCGCAGCCGGAACGCGCCGTCGGCGAGCGCGGCCCGCAGCGCCGCGGCGGTGTCCGCGGGCTCCTCGTCGCCGGTGTCGCGGGCGTGCGGCTCGAGGTCGGCCAGGTCGGCGAACGCGGCGTGCATGCTGCGCACGGCGCCCGGGTCGCGCAGCTCGGCGTCCGCGCGGCCGGTCGCCCGGGCGAGCGTCACGTCCAGGTCGGGCCGCAGGACGACGTACGCGAGGTCCCAGCCCTCGCGCGCGGCGGCCGCGCGGAACGGCGGCAGGAACCAGGGCCCGACGACGCCGTCCACCAGGACGTCGTATCCGCCGCGCACGTACGCGCTCACCGCGCCGACGATCGCCGCCGCGACCGTCTCGTTCTGCCGCTGCGAGCCGGCGAGGTACGGCGGCACGAAGCCGGTGGCGATCGACCGGTAGAACGTGTCGGTCGTGAAGTTCACGGTGGGCCGGTCGACGTCGGCCGCCAGGAGCGCGGCCACGGTGGTCTTCCCGGCGCCGGGGGGCCCGGTGAGGAGGGTGACGGTCACGCGGCGACCCTAGCCGCGGCGTCGAGCCGTAGCGACGGCAATTCCGGCAGCGGGGCCGCCCGCTCAGGCGTCCGCGAGCTCGCGGGCGCGCACGAGGACGGCGTCCAGCATCGCCGGGGTCAGCCGGCCGGTGAACGTGTTCTGCTGCGAGACGTGGAAGCACCCCAGCACGGTGAGGGTGGGGGAGGCGGGCCCGGCGCCGTCCCGGACGAGGGTCACCTCGGCGCCGTGCGCGAAGGCGGGGCGGGGGCGCGGTACCCGCCAGCCCTGCTCGGCCAGCGTCGTGAGCAGCGCCTGCCAGCCGATCGCGCCGAGCGCCACCGCCACGCGGACGCCGTCGCCCACCAGCTCGAGCTCGCGCGCCAGGAAGGGCGCGCACCGGCGCCGCTCCTCGGGCGTGGGCTTGTTCGCGGGCGGCGCGCACCGCACGGGCGCCGTCACGCGGATCCCGGTCAGCTCCAGGCCGTCGGCGGCGGACACCGACGTGGCCTGGTTCGCGAACCCGGTGCGGTGCATGGCCGCGAAGAGGAAGTCCCCGCTGCGGTCGCCGGTGAACATCCGGCCCGTGCGGTTGGCGCCGTGCGCGGCGGGAGCGAGCCCCACCACGACGACCGCGGCCGCCGGGTCCCCGAAGCCGGGCACCGGGCGCCCCCAGTAGGTCTCGTCCCGGTAGGCGGCGCGGCGCTCGCGGGCCACCTCCTCGCGCCACGCGACCAGGCGCGGGCAGGCGCGGCACTCGACGAGGTGGGCGTCGAGGGCGGCCAGCGTGGGCGCGGTCCGTGCGGCGGCCGGGTAGTCGGGAGAGTCGGACGGGGGAGGGGCGGCGGGCACGCCCCCAGGGTGCCGGTCGTGGTCCCGGACCACAACGGCGAGCCCCCGGAACGCCGAACAGGCGGTTGCGCACGCTCTGAGTGCCCAGAACGTGCGCGACCGCCTGTTCGGCGAGGTGCGAGGGCGGTCAGACCGCCGGGTTGAGGCGGCCGCGGGCCGGGGCGGCGGGGACCGCGGCGGGGACGGTCGCCTTCGCGACGGCGGGCTCGGCGGCGAGCCGGCGCAGCGACCAGCCCATGAGGCCGAACAGGACGCCGAGGCCCATGACCAGCGCGCTCACGCCGTAGGCGACGACCGAGGTGAAGAGCGAGGCCCGCAGGAACGAGGCGTTCATCGCGGTGGCGCGCAGCGGGTCGTCCTGGCCGAGCTGCGCGTACGTCTGGCCGCCGGTGGCCTCGAGCGCGTGCTTGTCGATGACCTGCGCCTGCGCGTACGCGGTGAGGGGCCCGTCCACCGTGGAGCCGCCGAGGAACGCGGCGTCCTCCGAGACGGTGATGTCCTGGGCGGCGAGCTGGCTGCTCACGGTGGCCCAGGTGGCGGCGCCGGCGCCGATCATCAGGATGCCGGCGATCAGCGCGACGAGCCCGACGATGCGAACCGGTCGCTGGGTGGTGCGGGTCGTGGTCATGGTCCCCTCCGGGTGCCGGGTCGCGTGGTTCGCGGCCGGTCTGGACTGCGCCGGGTCCGGCGCTGTCTCTATGGTATGACCACATGCCCTGACCTGCTCCGATGAGATTAGTGAAGTGCTTCACAAGGTTGCTCGGGTGCACCGGGGAGCGCCGGGGAGCGCCGGGGAGCGCCGGACCGGCACGGGGACGGGTCGCGGGCGGGGTTGCGCGTGCGGGCGGCGGCGCGGCGTGGTGCCCTGGTCGAGGCCGGGCCGACGACGGGTCGGGCACCGGCCGCCGACCGAGGGGGATGCGCATGGGCGAGAGCTCGGGCCTGGGTGGCCTGTTCGACAAGGCGAAGGACGCCGTGAAGGACCTCGCGACCGACGAGAACATCGACAAGGCCGCCGACGAGGTCAAGAAGCGGACGCCCGACACCGTCGACGGCTACGTGGACAAGGCCGCCGAGGAGGCGAAGAAGCGGAACTGAGCGCCGCTACCGGCACCGGCGAACAGGGTGGTCCGCCGCCCGCGGGCGGAGCGCCTCGTCGTCGCGACCGGCCCGGATGAGTACGATCGAGGGGCGCCGCCCCGGGTGGCGCCCCTCGGCCGTGCCAGCGCTTCCCCGCGCCGGCCGGCCGCCGTCCGACCGCCGCACGGAACAGCGCGACGGTCACCGAACCGCAAGGAGCCCCCGTGTCCGACGTCGCCTCGCCGATGCCATCGAACCCTGCCGACACGAGCGACGACGCGCAGCAGACGGTGACGGTGCAGACGCCGACGACGGGTACGGAGCTCTTCGCAGGCCGCCGCGACGTGGTCGTGATGCGCGTCGCCGGCGAGCTGCTCGACCTGTCGCGCGAGCTCGCGCCCGGCACCGTCGTCGAGCCCGTCACCATCGGCTCGCCCGACGGCCTCGCGGTGCTGCGTCACAGCGCCGCCCATGTGCTGGCCCAGGCGGTGCAGCAGGTGAACCCGGACGCCAAGCTCGGCATCGGCCCGCCCGTGACCGACGGCTTCTACTACGACTTCGACGTCGAGACGCCCTTCACGCCCGAGGACCTCAAGGCCCTCGACAAGGCGATGGCGCGCATCATCAAGGAGGGCCAGACCTTCCGCCGCCGCGTCGTCACGGAGGACGAGGCACGAGCCGAGCTCGCGAACGAGCCGTACAAGCTGGAGCTGATCGGCCTCAAGGGCGGCTCGTCCGACGAGGACGGCTCCTCGGTGGAGGTCGGCGGCGGCGAGCTGACGATCTACGACAACGTGCGCGGCGCCGGGCGCGAGAGCGAGACCGTGGTCTGGAAGGACCTGTGCCGCGGCCCGCACCTGCCCAGCACGAAGCTGATCGGCAACGGCGTGCAGCTCATGCGCAACGCCGCCGCCTACTGGCGCGGCAGCGAGAAGAACCCGATGCTGCAGCGCGTCTACGGCACCGCCTGGCCCAGCAAGGACGAGCTGAAGGCGTACCTGGAGCGCCTGGCCGAGGCGGAGCGCCGCGACCACCGCAAGCTCGGCGCCGAGCTGGACCTGTTCTCCTTCCACGACGAGGTCGGCTCCGGCCTGCCGCTGTTCCACCCCAAGGGCGGTGTCATCAAGCGGGAGATGGAGGACTACGTCCGCCGTCGCCACATCGAGGAGGGGTTCGAGTACGTCGGGACGCCGCACGTCACCAAGGACGGGCTGTTCCACACCTCGGGGCACCTGCCGTACTACGCGGACACGATGTTCCCCGAGATGGACCTCGAGGGTTCGAAGTACCGCCTCAAGGCCATGAACTGCCCGATGCACAACCTGATCTTCTCCTCGCGCGGCCGGTCGTACCGCGAGCTGCCGCTGCGGCTCTTCGAGTTCGGCACGGTGTACCGGTACGAGAAGTCGGGCGTGGTGCAGGGTCTGACCCGCGTGCGCGGTCTGACGCAGGACGACTCGCACTCCTACGTCACCCCGGAGCAGGCGCCCGGGGAGGTCAAGCACCTGCTGAACTTCATGATGAGCGTGCTCACCGACTTCGGGCTCACGGACTTCTACCTGGAGCTGTCCACCCGCGACGACTCCAAGCCGGACAAGTTCGTCGGCTCCGACGAGGACTGGGCGACCGCCACCAAGGTGCTCGAGGAGGTGGGTCGCGAGACCGGCCTGGAGCTGGTCCCGGACCCGGGCGGCGCCGCGTTCTACGGCCCCAAGATCTCGGTGCAGACCAAGGACGCCATCGGCCGCACCTGGCAGATGGGCACCGTGCAGTACGACTTCAACCAGCCCGCGCGGTTCGGCCTGGAGTACACGGGCCCCGACGGCACCAAGCAGCAGCCGGTGATGATCCACTCCGCCAAGTTCGGGTCGATCGAGCGGTTCATGGGCGTGCTCATCGAGCACTACGCCGGGGCGTTCCCCGCGTGGCTCGCACCGGTCCAGGTGCTCGCGGTGCCCGTGGCCGAGGCGTTCGACGACTACCTGAAGGACGTCGTCGCGCAGCTCAAGGCCCAGGGCATCCGCGCCCAGGTCGACCTCTCCGACGACCGCTTCGGCAAGAAGATCCGCAACGCGTCCAAGGAGAAGGTGCCGTTCGTGCTCATCGCGGGCGGCGAGGACGTCGAGGCCGGCGCCGTGTCGTTCCGCTTCCGCGACGGCACGCAGGAGAACGGGGTGCCGGTGGCCGACGCGATCGAGCGCATCGTGGCCGCCGTCCGCGACCGCGCCCAGGTCTGAGCGGGGAGCGCGCGTGACCGGGGAGAGCCCGACGACGGTGCCGGCCGGAGAGTTCGGGCCGCCCGAGGACGGCATGCAGCGGCTGTGGACGCCGCACCGCATGGTCTACATCGGCGGCCAGGACAAGCCGGCCGACGGCTCGGTGGCGCAGTGCCCGTTCTGCCGCATCCCGGCGGGGGGAGAAAAGGAAAGACCCGTCGTCGCCCCCCGGGAGGAGTGCTCCGCGGTGTTCCACCCTTCCCCCTCCCACCCCCGTCCCCCCCCGGTGC
>NZ_JBSGUW010000003.1:344917-350052 GCF_053608125.1 Isoptericola sp. NPDC055063
GAGGGGTTGGGGAACCCAACATAGGGTGGTCAACGTGGGGAAAAGGAAAGGGCGGGTAGAGGTTTGGGGGGGGAGGTCCCTTTTTCCCCCCCTCCGGGGGGGCGAGGAGGAGGCCGTCCTTTTCTTCCCCCGCGGGGCGGAGTGCTACGCGGTGCTCAACCTGTACCCGTACAACTCCGGTCACCTCATGGTGCTGCCGTACCGGCACGTGTCGGGCTACGTGGACCTCACCGTCTCGGAGACGGCCGAGCTCGCGGCGATGACGCAGACGGCGGTGCGCACCCTCGGCGCGGTGTACGCGCCGGCCGGGTTCAACATCGGTATGAACCAGGGCGAGGTGGCCGGCGCGGGCATCGCCGCGCACCTGCACCAGCACGTCGTGCCGCGCTGGCTCGGCGACGCCAACTTCCTGCCTGTCGTCGGGCAGACCAAGGCGCTCCCCGAGCTGCTGGCGGACACGCGGGGCCGGCTCGCGGCCGCTTGGCCGGCCGAGCCCGCTGACCCCGCCGAGCCCGCTGACCCCGCCGAGCCCGGCGCCGCGCGCGACGGGGGCCGCTGATGCTCGGCGGCCTGCGCGCGACGATGCAGCGCCTCTTCACCCCGCCCGCGCGCCTGCTGCTGCGCCTCGGCGTCTCCCCGGACGCGGTGACGATCACGGGGACCGTGGTCGTGTGCGCCCTGGCGCTCACGCTGCTGCCGACGGGGAACGTGCTGCTCGGCGGCGTCCTCATCGGCCTGTTCGCCCTCGCGGACTCGATGGACGGGGTGATGGCGCGGCTGTCGGGCCGGTCGGGTCCGTGGGGCGCGTTCCTCGACTCGACGCTCGACCGGGTCTCGGACGGCGCGGTCTTCGCCGGGATCACCCTGTGGTTCGTGCTGCACCCCGACCTGCCGTACGCGACCTGGGGCCTCGCGGCCGCGCTCGCGTGCCTGGTGCTCGGGTCCGTGGTGCCGTACGCCCGGGCCCGTGCGGAGAGCGTCGGCGCCACGGCCGCCGTGGGGATCGCGGAGCGCACCGACCGGCTCGTCGTCGCCCTCGTGGCGGTGGGCTTCACCCAAGTCGGCCTGCCCGTGGTCGTCGCCGAGGTCGCGCTCACCCTGCTCGCCGTCGCCAGCCTCGTCACCGTGGTGCAGCGCATGGCCACCGTGCGGAGGCAGCTCACGGCCGTGCCCACCGACCCCACCGACAGCCCTGCCCCGGAGGCCTGATGCGGATCGACGTCGCCCGCCTGTACACGTTCGCGTGGCGCCACGCGCCGAAGGTGCCCGAGCCGGTGCTGCGCGCGGTGTTCACCGCCGTCGCGGACCTCACCTGGCTGCGACGCACCGAGGGGGTGCGCCGGCTCGAGGCGAACTACGCGCGGGTGCGCCCCGACCTCGACCCGCCGGAGCTGCGCCGCCTCTCCCGCGCGGGCATGCGCTCGTACATGCGCTACTTCCGCGAGGCGTTCACCCTCCAGGGGGCCACGCCCGCGCAGATCACCGCGCGGGTGCGCGTCGAGGGCTACGAGCACGTCGGCGGCCCGGTCGGGGACGGGCAGGCCGTCTCGCTCGCGCTGGCGCACCTGGGCAACTGGGACCTCGCGGGCGCGTACGCGACGCCGCACATCGCCCCGGTGCTCACGGTCGCGGAGCGGCTCAAGCCCGAGGAGCTGTTCGTCGAGTTCGTCGAGTTCCGCCGCTCCATCGGGATCGACGTGCTGCCGCTCGGCGACCACGACGTCTTCCGCAACCTCGTGCGCGGCGCCGCGAAGGGCGGCCGCATCGTGCCGCTGCTGGCCGACCGCGACCTCACCGCCACCGGCGTCGAGGTGGACCTGTGCGGGCACCGGGCGCGCGTGGCCGCCGGCCCGGCGGCGCTGGCGATCGCGGCGAAGGTGCCGCTGGTGCCGGTCGGGATCACCTACGAGCGCCTGACGGGGGAGCGCCGCCGCGCCGCCGGCACGGCCTGGGGCATCGTCATCCGCTTCTACCCGGCCGTCCCGGTGCCCGACGGCTCGGGCCTGCGACGCCAGGAGCGCGTCGCGCTGATGACCCAGGGCTGGGTGGACGCGATCTCGCAGACGCTGCAGGAGTCCACCGAGGACTGGCACATGCTGCAGCGCGTCTTCGTCGACGACCTCGACGCCGAGCGGTACGCGCGCACCCGGGCCCAGGCGGGCGAGGGATGAGCGCGGCGGACGTCCTCGCGCAGGTCGGGGTGCCGTCGCGCCCGCTGCGTGTCGGGATCGTGTGCCCCTACTCGTTCGACGCCCCGGGCGGGGTGCAGTTCCACGTGCGCGACCTCGCCCAGGCGCTGCAGCGCGCGGGTCACGAGGTCTCGGTGCTCGCGCCGGCCGACGACGACACCCCGGTGCCCGACGTCGTGACCTCCGCGGGCCGCGCCATCCCCGTGCGCTACAACGGCTCGGTCGCCCGGCTGACCTTCGGCCCGCGCACGGCCGCCCGCGTGCGGCGCTGGGTGGAGGCGGGCCGGTTCGACGTCGTGCACGTGCACGAGCCGATGGTGCCCAGCCTGTCGATGCTCGCCCTGTGGGTGGCCGAGGGGCCCGTGGTCGCCACGTTCCACACCTCGCAGGAGCGCTCGCGGGCGCTGCAGGTCGCGTTCCCGCTGCTGCGCCAGTCGCTCGAGAAGATCGCCGCCCGCATCGCCGTCTCGGAGGACGCGCGCCGCACGCTCGTCGACCACGTGGGCGGGGACGCCGTCGTGATCCCGAACGGGGTGTACGTCGACACGTTCGCCGCGGCCGCGCCGGACGACCGGTGGCGCGGCACCACCGAGGCGCCCACGATCGCCTTCCTGGGCCGGCTCGACGAGCCGCGCAAGGGCCTCGAGGTGCTCGCCGGCGCCGCGCCGGCGGTACTGCAGCGGATCCCGGGCGCGCGGTTCCTCGTCGCCGGCAAGGGCGACGCGGGCCGGGACGCCGCGATCGAGGCGCTGGGACCGCTGGCCGGCTCGTTCGAGTTCCTCGGCGGCGTGAGCGACGAGGACAAGGCGTCGCTGCTCGCGTCGGCCGACCTCTACATCGCCCCCCAGACGGGGGGCGAGAGCTTCGGCATCGTGCTCGTCGAGGCGATGAGCGCCGGCACCGCCGTCGTGGCGAGCGACCTCGGGGCGTTCCGCCGGGTGCTCGACGAGGGTGCGGCCGGGCGGCTCTTCCGCACGGGCGAGCCGGACGACCTGGCGCGCGCGATCCTCGAGGCGCTCGACGACCCGCAGGACACCGCCGCCCGGCGGGACCGCGCCACGGCCTTCGTGCGCCGGTTCGACTGGTCGGCGGTCACCGCGCAGGTCCTGGCGGTCTACGAGATGGCGGTCGCCGCGGGCGAGGCGCTGGGGTCGCCGGTCGCGCCGTCGCGCTCAGAGAGCGCCGTCGGCTGGCTCCGCACGCGCCGGGCCGCAGGGGGTGAGGGCGCATGAGCTGGTCCGAGCTCGCGCTCGTCGTCGTCGTCGCCGCGGCGGTGGTGGTCTGGCTCGCGTGGATCTCCGCGTCACGCCTGGACCGTCTGCACCGCAAGGTCGTCGCCTCCCGGATCGCGCTGCAGGCGCAACTCGTGCGCCGGGCGGGCGCAGCGGTCGACCTGGCGTCCTCCGGCCTGCTCGACCCCGCGGGGGCCGTGCTCGTGGCCGACGCCGCGTTCGCCGCCGTCGAGGACCCGGCGCCGCCCGCCCCGGCGGGCACGGAGCTGGGGCTCGACGGCCTCGCCCCGGGCCGCGAGCGCGCCGAGAGCGAGCTGTCGTCCACGCTCCGCTCGGCGCTGGGCGACGACGAGGCCCTCGCCGAGCTGCGCGCCACCCCCGCCGGCGACGAGCTGGTGGGCCGGCTCGCCGCCGCCTGGTACCGGGCCCAGCTGGCGCGCCGGTTCCACAACGAGGCCGTCGCCCAGGCCCGGCGCGCCCGCCGCACCTGGTACGTGCGCCTGCTGCGCCTGTCGGGGCACGCGGCGCTGCCGCGCACCGTCGAGCTCGACGACCAGATGCCGGAGGGGCTCACGGGAGGCTGACCGCGCGCCCTAGGATGGGAGAGGCGTGACAGCGGTCACGCCGCTCCCTGCGACACGAGCGAGGCGCGAGTTGAGCGAGACCACCGGCAACGGCCAGATCCCCGCGGGCGAGGTGGGCACGGCCCGCGTCAAGCGCGGCATGGCCGAGATGCTCAAGGGCGGCGTCATCATGGACGTCGTCACCCCCGAGCAGGCGAAGATCGCCGAGGACGCCGGCGCGGTCGCCGTCATGGCCCTCGAGCGGGTGCCCGCCGACATCCGCGCCCAGGGCGGCGTCGCGCGCATGAGCGACCCCGACATGATCGACGGCATCATCGACGCCGTCTCCATCCCCGTGATGGCGAAGGCGCGCATCGGGCACTTCGTCGAGGCCCAGGTGCTGCAGGCGCTGGGCGTCGACTACATCGACGAGTCGGAGGTGCTCACCCCCGCCGACTACGCCAACCACATCGACAAGTGGCGCTTCACCGTGCCGTTCGTGTGCGGGGCGACCAACCTCGGCGAGGCGCTGCGCCGCATCACCGAGGGCGCGGCGATGATCCGTTCCAAGGGCGAGGCCGGCACCGGCGACGTCTCCAACGCGACCACGCACATGCGCCAGATCCGCGCTCAGATCCGCCACCTCGGCTCCCTGCCCGAGGACGAGCTGTTCGTCGCGGCGAAGGAGCTGCAGGCGCCCTACGAGCTCGTCGCCGAGGTGGCGCGGGCGGGCAGGCTGCCGGTCGTGCTGTTCACCGCGGGCGGTATCGCCACCCCGGCCGACGCCGCGATGATGATGCAGCTCGGCGCCGAGGGCGTGTTCGTGGGCTCGGGCATCTTCAAGTCCGGCGACCCGGTCGCGCGCGCCAAGGCGATCGTGCAGGCCACCACGTTCCACGACGACCCCGACGTCCTCGCCAAGGTCTCCCGCGGGCTGGGCGAGGCCATGGTGGGCATCAACGTCGAGGCCGAGCCGGCGCCCGTGCGCCTGGCGGAGCGCGGCTGGTAGCACGCGGCCGGTAGCACCAGGTCCGGCCAGGGGGGCCGCGGGGGGGGCGGGCGCGGGGGCCCCGGCCGGAAGCGGGACGGGGTGGGGGGGGGTGTTTCCCTCACCGTCTGTTTCTGGTTTGGAACCCCCCTTCCCTGTCGCC
>NZ_JBSGUW010000003.1:350062-380488 GCF_053608125.1 Isoptericola sp. NPDC055063
GAGGCAAGTCGGTACCCTGTGGGCGGGGGGGGGAGGGGGGGGGAAAAAGGGGCGGAAAAAACAGGGCCAGACAGGGCCCCCAGCGGCCTTCTCCTCCGTGGCCCCCCTGGCCGCAGTCGACTAGGGTCGGGGCGTGCTGCTCCCTGAACCGTCGGTGCCGGGTGCGGACCTGCCCGTCCGGGCAGCCCTGCCCGCCACGGTCGACGCGGTGCGGTCGCGCGGTACGGCGGTGCTGGTGGCGCCGCCGGGGTCGGGGAAGACCTCGTTGCTGCCGCTCGCGCTGGCGGACGCGCTCGGGGGCACGATCCTCGTCGCCGAGCCGCGTCGGATGGCGACCCGAGCGGCCGCGACCCGGCTGGCGACGCTGGTCGGCGAGCCGCTCGGGCGGCGGATCGGCTACGCGATGCGCGGCGAGCGCAGCGGCGGCACGGGCCTGCGCGTCGAGGTGGTGACCACGGGGCTCCTCGTGCGGCGGCTGCAGCAGGACCCGGAGCTGCCGGGTGTCTCGGCGATCGTCATCGACGAGTGCCACGAGCGGCACCTGGACGCCGACCTGCTGCTCGCGCTCTGCGTCGACGTCCGGGCGAACCTCCGGGACGACCTGGCCGTCGTCGCGACCTCGGCCACGGCGGACACCCTCCGGCTGAGCCGCGCGCTCGGCGCGGACGAGCCTGCACCCGTGGTCACGGCGTCCGCCGCGCTGTTCGACGTGGCGACCGAGTGGGCTCCGCCGCCGATGCCCACGCCGCTGCTCCCCGGCGGTCGCGTCGACCCGCGCCTGCTCGACCACGTCGCGGCCGTCGTCCGGCGCGCGCTGACGGAGAACGACGGCGACATCCTCGTGTTCGTGCCGGGGGAGGCCGAGATCGGGGGCGTGACGCGCCGGTTGGCCGGTCTGAACGTGCTGCCGCTGTTCGGCCGCCAGTCGAGGGCCGAGCAGGAGCGCGCGCTGACGCCGTCGGCCGTGCGCCGGGTCGTGGTGACGACCTCGGTCGCGGAGAGCTCGCTGACGGTGCCCGGGGTGCGGGTCGTGGTCGACGCGGGCCTGGCCCGCGAGCCGCGAACCGATCAGTCCCGTGGCCTCGGGACGCTGGTCACCTGCCGGGTCTCGAGGTCGTCGGCCGACCAGCGCGCGGGCCGTGCCGGGCGGGAGGGGCCCGGCCGCGTCTATCGGTGCTGGTCCGCCACCGACCACGCGCGTCTCGACGACCACGCGGCGCCGGAGATCGCGGTCGCCGACCTGGCGGCCTTCGCCCTCGACCTCGCGGCCTGGGGCGCGCCCGGCGGCGCCGGTCTGACGCTGCTCGACCCCCCGCCGGCCCCGGCGATGACGGCGGCCACCGAGCTGCTGCGCCGCATCGACGCCCTGGACGACGACGGCCGGATCACCGAGCGGGGCCGTCGGCTGCGGGCGGTGGGGGCGCATCCTCGCCTGGCGCGTGCGCTGCTGGACGGGGCGCCGCGGGTCGGCGCCGACCGGGCGCGCGAGATCGTCGCGATGCTGTCGGACGACTCGGGCCGCGGCGCCGGCGACGACCTGCCGGCACGCTGGCGGGCCCTGCGCCGCGGCGACGACCGCGGCGCGACCGCGCGCTGGGGAGAAGAGACGAAGCGCCTCGGCCGCGGCGCGACGACCGGTGACCCGTCGGGCGGGCGGGACGGCCGGGCAGGCCGCGGGGAGCACCGGGTCCCCGACGATCTCGCGGTGGGGATCGTGGCGGGCCTGGCGTACCCGGACCGGATCGCGCGGGCCCGGGGGACCGATTCCGTGACCTACCAGATGGCGGGCGGCACGGGTGCCGCGCTGGACCCGCAGTCGCCGCTGCGGAGCGCGCCCTGGCTGGCGATCGCGGTCGCCGACCGGGCCGCCAGTCGCGCCGACGCCCGGATTCGCGCCGCGGCGCCGATCGACGAGCAGACCGCGCGGGACGTCGCCGGCGACCTCGTGACGACCACCGACCAGATCCGCTGGGACAACGGCCGGATCGTGACGCGGCGGGTCGAGACGCTCGGCGCCATCGTGCTGGGCGACGCCCCGCTGGCGAACCCCGACCCGCAGCTCGTCCAGGCGGCCGTCCGCGACGGCATCCGGCGCAGCGGCCTGTCCGTGCTGCGCTGGTCGGAGGCCGCCCTCGCCCTGCGGGAACGGCTCGCGTTCTGCCACGCCCACCTCGGAGCCCCGTGGCCTGCGGTCGACGACGAGGCGTTGCTGGCGGGTCTCGACGCCTGGCTGGGCGCCGAGCTCGCCTCGGTGCGAGGCTCGCGCGACCTGGCCCGCGTCGACGTGACCTCGGCGCTCCGGGGCCTCCTGCCGTGGCCGGAGGCGGCGCGGTTCGGCGAGCTGGCACCGGAACGGCTCCAGGTCCCGTCGGGATCCGAGGTCCGCCTCGCGTACGACGGCGCCGAGCCGCCCGTCCTCGCGGTGAAGCTGCAGGAGGTCTTCGGCTGGACCACGACCCCGGCCGTCGCGGACGGCCGCGTCCCGGTCGTCCTGCACCTGCTGTCGCCCGCGGGCCGGCCGGTCGCGATCACGAGCGACCTCGCGTCCTTCTGGAGGCAGGGCTATCCCGGCGTCCGAGCCGACCTGCGAGGCCGCTATCCGCGCCACCCGTGGCCGGAGGATCCCGTCACCGCCCTCCCGACCAGGCGCGTGAAGCCCCGCCGGTGAGCGAGGTCGCCCTGGTCAGGTGGCCGCCGACCCGTGGCTACCATGGGCGCCATGGATGCGCGTTCCCCCTCGGCCGTGAAGCACGGCGTTCGTGTCGAGCCGGAGCCGGCGCCCGTGCGCTCGGCCGAGCGCGGCCGGTGACCCCCGCCCTCGGCGACGACTGGGCGGTGGGCCCGGACGGGCTGCGGCAACGCCGCGCCGCCCGCGTCATCGTGCTCGACGGCGCGGACCGGGTCCTCCTGGTGCGTGGGCACGACGCCGACCAGCCCGAACGGTCGTGGTGGTTCACTGTCGGCGGCGGCATCGACGCCGGCGAGAGCGAGGTGGACGCCGCCCTGCGCGAGCTGCGCGAGGAGGCGGGGCTCGACCTCGCGCCCGCCGACCTCGTGGGCCCCGTGCTCACGCGGGACGCCTTCTTCCACTTCTTCGCCGAGACGTGCCGCCAGCAGGAGGTCTTCTTCCTGGCGCGCGTCGCCGGCGGCCACGAGCCCACCGCCGACGGATGGACCCCCGAGGAGCGCGACGTGCTCGACGAGATGCGCTGGCTGACCACCGCGGAGCTGCGCTCCGAGACGCGCGAGGTCTTCCCGACCAGCCTGCCGGACGTCGTCGACGCGCTGGCCCGCGGGTGGGACGGCACCGTGGTCCACCTCGGCACGCAGCACGACGACGAGCCGTCCGACCCCGAGGAGCTCCCGCGGTGACGACCCACGTCCCCATGCCGTCCCCGTCGTCGGGCACGGGCCGGCCCACCGTCGGCGTGCTCGCCCTCCAGGGCGACGTGCGCGAGCACGCCGCCGCCCTCGAGCAGGCGGGCGCGCGCGCCGTCAGCGTCCGCCGCCCGTCCGAGCTCGACGCCGTCGACGGGCTCGTGCTGCCCGGGGGAGAGTCGACCACCATCGACAAGCTGCTGCGCCTCTTCGAGCTCGCCGACCCCCTGCGCCGCCTCATCGGCGAGGGGCTCCCCGTGTTCGGCTCGTGCGCCGGCATGATCCTGCTCGCCGACCGCATCGAGGGCGGCACCGCCGACCAGCGCACCCTCGGTGGGATGGACGTCCTCGTGCGGCGCAACGCCTTCGGCCGCCAGGTCGACTCGTTCGAGGCGGACCTGCAGGTCGCGGGAGTCTCCGACGCCCCCGGCGGGCGACCCGTGCGCACCGCGTTCATCCGCGCGCCGTGGGTCGAGGAGGCCGGCCCGCAGGTGGAGGTCCTCGCCCGGATCCCCGACAGCTGGGCGGACGGCTCCACGGTCGGGCCCGCCGCCGGTAAGATCGTCGCAGCACGTCAGGGACGGCTGCTCGCCACCGCGTTCCACCCGGAGATCACGGGGGACGCACGTGTGCACGGGCTGTTCGTCCGGCTCGTCCAAGCATCGCGAAGGAGTTAGGGAGCGCATGTCAGGTCACTCCAAGTGGGCCACGACCAAGCACAAGAAGGCCGCGATCGATGCCAAGCGTGGCAAGCTCTTCGCCAAGCTGATCAAGAACATCGAGGTCGCCGCGCGCACCGGAGGCGGCGACCCCGCCGGTAACCCGACCCTGTTCGACGCCATCCAGAAGGCGAAGAAGTCGTCGGTCCCCAACGACAACATCGACCGCGCCCTCAAGCGCGGGTCCGGCGAGGGCGCCGACGCCGTCGACTACCAGACGATCATGTACGAGGGCTACGGCGCGAACGGCATTGCCGTCCTCGTCGAGTGCCTCACGGACAACAAGAACCGCGCCGCCTCCGAGGTCCGCCTCGCGTTCAGCCGCAACGGCGGCAACCTGGCCGACCCGGGCTCCGTGTCCTACCTGTTCTCCCGCAAGGGCCTCGTCGTCGTGCCCAAGGCCGACGGCGTCACCGAGGACGACGTCATGCTCGCCGCCCTCGACGCCGGCGCGGAGGAGGTCAGCGACGAGGGCGACGTCATCGAGGTGCTCTCCGAGGCCACCGACCTCGTCGCCGTGCGCACCGCCATCCAGGAGGCGGGCATCGAGTACGACTCCGCCGACTCCATCTGGCACCCGTCCATGGAGGTCGAGGTCGACGTCGAGGGCGCGCGCAAGATCATGCGCCTCATCGACGCGCTCGAGGACAGCGACGACGTCCAGAACGTCTACGCGAACTTCGACGCCTCGGACGAGGTCATGGCGGCGCTGGACGAGGACTGATCCTTTCGTCGTGCCGGGCCGGAGGCTCTCGGTCGGGGCGGCCGGGCGGGCTGGGACGTGTCGCGAGGCGCGCCATCCGGCCGCTCGTTCCTCGCGGCCTCCCGCCAGGCCCGGCCAGCCTCGCGACACGTCCCACCCCGCCCGTCCGCGTTCGTGCGTGGCCTCCGGGCCCGCGACCTCGGATCATTCCTCGTGGTGGGTGGGGGCAGGGGGCGTGAGCCGTGTCCCGTGCGGGGCTGTCGTCGCGCCTGCGCGGGGGTGTCCGCCGTGCGTGAGATGGTGACCGCGTGCGAGTGCTGGGGGTGGATCCGGGGCTGACCCGGTGCGGGGTCGGCGTCGTCGACTCGTTGCCGGGACGCAGGGCCCGGATGGTCGACGTTGGGGTCGTGCGCAGCGAGCCCGAGCTGAGCGTGGACCTGCGGCTGCTGTGCATCGCCGAGGGGCTCGACGCGTGGCTCGAGCGCACCGTGCCCGACGTCGTGGCTGTGGAGCGCGTGTTCGCGCAGAACAACCGCAGCACCGTGATGGGCACCGCGCAGGTCGCCGGCCTGGCGATGGTCGCCGCCGCGAAGCGGGGGGTGCCCGTCGCGATGCACACCCCCAGCGAGGTGAAGGCCGCCGTCACCGGGTCCGGGCGGGCGGGCAAGGAACAGGTGCAGCGGATGATCGCGCGCATCCTCGGGCTCGACGAGCTGCCGCGCCCCGCCGACGCCGCGGACGCCCTCGCCCTCGCCGTCACGCACCTCTGGCGACCCTCCGGCGCGCTCCAGGGCGGGGAGCGCCACGAGCTCACGCCCGCGCAGCGCGCCTGGGCCGCGGCGGAGCGCTCGGCGCGCACCGGGTCGCACCGCGGGGCCCCGTCCCGCACGGCCCGGTGACGGCGGCCGCGGCGTGCTCACCGTGTCGCGTCCGGGTGTCGCGTCCGGAGCGTCGGCGCCGGTTGTTACAGTGACGCCTCGTACGGGTGTTCGACGATTGGCCAGCTCGACGGAAGGACCACGGTGATCGCCTCCCTGACCGGCACGGTCACGCACGTGACGCTCGAGCGGGCCGTGCTCGACGTCGGCGGGGTCGGGTACCTCGTCCACGCCACCCCCGGGACCCTGGCGGGGCTCCGGGTGGGGGAGCGCGCCCAGCTGCACACCACGCTCGTCGTCCGCGAGGACTCGATGACCGTGTTCGGCTTCGCCGAGGCGGACGAGCGCGAGGTCTTCGAGACGGCGCAGTCGGTCTCGGGCGTCGGCCCGCGCATCGCGCTCGCCATGCTGGCCGTGCTCACGCCCGACGCGCTGCGCCGCGCCGTCGCGAGCGAGGACCTCGCGGCGCTGCGCCGCATCCCCGGCGTCGGGCCCAAGAGCGCCCAGCGCCTCGTCCTCGAGCTGTCCGGCAAGCTCGGCGCCCCGACCTCCGCCGAGGCGGGCGCCCCGGTGCCCGAGGCGCCGCCGCTCGCGGCCGGCGACCCCGCGCGCGACCAGGTCGTCGAGGCGCTCGTCGGCCTGGGCTGGGCGGCGAAGGTCGCGCAGGAGACCGTCGATCGCGTTCTCGCGGACGTCGGCGACGACGTCCCGAGCGGCGGCCCGATCGATGTGGCGGCGACGCTGCGGGCGGCGTTGCGCTCCCTGGGCGGGCGACGTGGCTGAGCCGCTGGAGCCGGAGTACGGCGGCGAGCGGCTCGTCACCTCCTCGGCCGACGACGTCGAGCGCGCGGCCGAGGCGGCCCTGCGGCCCAAGAGGCTCGACGAGTTCGTCGGCCAGCGGGTGGTGCGCGACCAGCTCTCCCTCGTCCTGCAGGCCGCCCTGGCCCGCGAGGCCTCGCCCGACCACGTGCTGCTGTCCGGCCCGCCCGGGCTCGGCAAGACGACGCTGGCCATGATCATCGCGGCCGAGCTCGGCACGTCCCTGCGCGTCACCAGCGGTCCGGCCATCCAGCACGCGGGCGACCTGGCCGCCGTCCTGTCCTCGCTCGAGGAGGGCGAGGTGCTCTTCATCGACGAGATCCACCGGCTCGCGCGGCCCGCCGAGGAGCTGCTGTACGTCGCGATGGAGGACTTCCGCGTCGACGTCGTCGTCGGCAAGGGCGCCGGGGCCAGCGCGATCCCGCTGGCGCTGCCGCCGTTCACCGTGGTCGGCGCCACCACCCGTTCCGGGCTGCTCCCGGCGCCCCTGCGCGACCGGTTCGGCTTCACCGGCCACCTCGACTTCTACGACGCCGCCGAGCTGGAGCGCGTCATCCTGCGCTCGGCCGGCCTGCTGGGCGTCGACCTGCAGCACGCGGCCGCGCACGAGATCGCCGGCCGCTCGCGGGGCACGCCCCGCATCGCCAACCGGCTGCTGCGCCGCGTGCGCGACTGGGCGCAGGTCCGCGGCGACGGTCGGCTGGACCTGCGTGCCGCCCGCGCCGCGCTCGAGGTGTACGAGGTGGACCCGATCGGCCTCGACCGGCTCGACCGCTCCGTCCTCGACGCCGTCTGCCGCCGGTTCGGCGGCGGGCCCGTCGGCCTCAGCACCCTCGCGATGACCGTCGGCGAGGAGCCCGACACCGTCGAGACCGTCGCGGAGCCGTACCTGGTGCGCGAGGGGCTGCTCGGCCGCACCCCGCGCGGGCGCGTCGCGACGCCCGCGGCCTGGGAGCACCTCGGCCTCGAGCCGCCGCTCGGGGCGTGGGGCGCCCCGCTCGGCGGCACCCTCTTCGACGAGGCCGCCGAGAGCGGCGAGCCGAGCACCTAGACTGGTGCTGCCCGGCCCGCCGACGGTCCGGGCCGGAACTCGACGGGTGCCGTGCTCGTTGGGGCCCGTACGCACAGGTTCGCGAGCAGACGCGGAGCTGTGCCCGGCGTGCCGACCGGCGCGCCCCGACGCCCGCCTGTCGAGCAGCGACGGCCGGGCAGCGACAGACAAGGACGCTCCGTGGACTTCTCCATCATCATTCTCTTCGTGGTCCTCGCCGGCCTCATGTTCTTCATGAGCTCGCGGTCGCGCAAGCAGCAGCGTGCGCAGCAGGAGTTCCGGTCGCAGCTCGCCCCGGGCCAGGAGGTCATGACCGGCTCCGGCCTCTTCGGCACCGTGGTGGAGATCGACGAGAGCAACGACACCGTCACCATCGAGTCGAGCCCCGGGACGCAGACCCGCTGGCTCCGTGCGGCGATCGCCAAGCGTGTCGACACGCCGGTCGAGGACGCCACCGAGGCCGGCGACGAGACCGACGTCACAACCGACCCCACCGCGACCGGTACGATCACCTCCGGCGACGGTCACATCGACGTCCCCGACGACCTGTCGAGCCTGGACACCGCCCAGCGGGAGTACCGGGAGCAGCAGCGTCGCGACGAGGGCGAGACCGGCACCACGAAGTGACAGCACCAGCGACATGGGACGGCGGGCGCTCGCGCCCGTCGGCCTGACGACGCGCCGGTCGGGGTGATCCCGGCCGGCGCCATCACGCGCCGACCCACCGGCGGCGCGCAGACGGGAAGAGACAGAAGTTGGCGAACTCACGCACGAAGCGGTCGCGTCCGGCGCGCACCCTCGTGGTCTTCACGATCCTGACGATCGTCCTGCCGTTCCTCGCCCTCGGCGCCGGCGTCTTCTGGGACGCCAAGTCCGACTCCAACCCGGACGGCGCGAGCTGGGCCCCGGGCCTGGCGCTCGACCTGCAGGGCGGCACGCAGCTGATCCTCAAGGCCGACACCACGGACGGGTCGCAGGTGACGTCGGAGACGATCGACGAGTCGATCAACGTCATCCGGCAGCGCATCGACTCCTCCGGCGTCTCCGAGGCGGAGATCACGGCACAGGGGTCGAAGAACATCGTCGTCGGCATCCCCGGCGAGGTGTCGCAGGAGACCATCGACCTGATCTCCCAGCCCGCCCAGATGCGCTTCCGCCCGGTGCTGACCTATGCGGCGGGCACGCCGACGCCGGAGCCGTCCGCGTCGCCGAGCGGCGACGCCGAGGGCGCGGCCACCGACGACGCGACCTCCGGCGACGCCAAGGACTCGAAGGACGGGAAGTCCGGCGGCGCGAAGGACGACGAGGCCGCGGACACCACGCCGAGCGGCAAGGGCGCCGGCTCCGCCGTGACCCTCCCCTCGGACCTCGGCAAGGCCACGGACCCGACGCCGACGGCGACCGCCACCTCCGGCGACGACGCCACCACGGACCCCTCGCCGGCGACGACGCCGGCCGAGGGCGACGAGACGGGCGACGCGGCCGCGGCATCCGACCCGAGCGACCTCGCGCAGATCACCCCGGAGATCCAGTCGCAGTTCGAGAAGCTCGACTGCACCGACCCGGAGAACCTCAAGGGCGGCGGCGGGGACGACCCCGACAAGCCGCTCGTGACCTGTGACGAGACCGGCGCGGTCAAGTACATCCTCGGCCCGGTGGAGATCGAGGGCACGCACATCTCCAACGCGAGCTCGGGCCTGGTGCCCGGGCCGAACGGCACCACCACCAACGAGTGGGGCGTCTTCCTCGACTTCGACTCGACGGGCGCGAAGCAGTTCCGCGAGACCACGGGTCGCATCGCCACGCTCGAGGCGCCGCGCAACCAGTTCGCCATCGTCCTCGACACCCTGGTGGTCTCGGCCCCGTCGGTCTCGCAGGCGATCACGGACGGCAGCGCCGTCATCTCCGGGTCGTTCACCCGCGACTCGGCCGCGACGCTCGCCAACCAGCTGAGCTTCGGCGCGCTGCCCGTGCAGTACACGGTGGAGAGCCAGGAGGTCATCTCCGCGACCCTCGGCTCCGAGCAGCTGCGCAACGGCCTCATCGCGGGCCTCATCGGCCTCGCGCTCGTGGTCGTGTACTCGCTGCTGCAGTACCGCACGCTGGGCCTGCTCACCGTCGCGTCGCTCGTCGTCGCCGGCGTCATCACCTACCTGTCCATCGCCCTGCTCTCCTGGGGGATGGGCTACCGGCTCTCCCTCGCGGGCGTCGCGGGCCTGATCGTCGCGATCGGCTTCACCGCGGACTCGTTCATCGTGTACTTCGAACGTATCCGTGACGAGCTGCGTGACGGGAGAACTCTGGCCTTCGCCGTCGAGCGCGGCTGGGCCCGCGCGCGGCGCACGGTGCTCGCGGCGAAGGCGGTCAACCTGATCTCCGCGGTCATCCTGTACTTCCTCGCCGTGGGCGGCGTGCAGGGCTTCGCGTTCACGCTGGGCCTGACGACGATCATCGACGTCGCCGTCGTGTTCTGGTTCACGCACCCGATGATGGAGGTCATCACCAAGATCCCGTTCTTCCGGGACGGTCACCTGTGGTCCGGGCTGTCGCCCGAGCGGCTGCGTGCGGGCTCCGGCCCGCGGTACGTGGGTGCCGGGCGGGTCCGGATGCCCGAGCCGGCTGTGGCCGGCGACGCGGCAGCGACCGAGGCCGAGGCCGAGGGCGTGCCCGCCACCACGGGCGCCACGGCGCCCGAGCCGGTGCACAGCGGCGCGCGGCAGGCCCCGGCCCCGGCGACCGACGCGTCGGGCCGTCGCCTGACGATCGCCGAGCGCCGCGCCGCCGAGCGGCGGGCTGCCGCGGCCCAGGAGGCGGAGCCCGACCCCGGGCCCGGCTCCGGACCAGGGGACGGCGCGTCGCCCTCGGCGACCGGTGAGACCACCTCCGGCACGAACGAGGAGAGCCGCTGATGGCCCGCATCAACTTCGCCCAGTGGGGCAACGACCTGTACACGGGCCGTCGGTCCTACCCGATCGTGCAGCGCCGCAAGCGCTGGTTCGCGATCGCCGGCGCGCTCGCGATCGCCTCGATCCTGGTCATCGCGATCAAGGGCCTCACCCTCGGCATCGACTTCCGCGGCGGCACGGAGTTCACCGTGAACAACGCGTCGTCGACCGAGCAGCAGCTCGCGATCGACGCCGTGCATCAGACGCTCCCGAGCGAGGAGCCCCGCGTCGCGATCGTGGGCGGCTCGGCCGTCCGCGTGCAGACGGAGGTCGTGACCCCCGAGCAGGAGTCGGAGATCACCACCGACCTCGCCACGGCGTACGACGTGGAGGCGTCGGAGATCACCACGTCGTTCGTGGGCCCGACCTGGGGCGCGGGCGTCTCGACCCGGGCCCTGTGGGGCACGGTCGTGTTCGTGCTCGCCGCGGCGCTGTTCATGGCGGTGTACTTCCGCGCCTGGCGGATGTCGGTGGCGGCGATCGTCGCGATGCTCGGCGACCTGCTCATCTCCGCCGGCGTGTACGCGGCGATCGGCTGGGAGGTCACGCCGTCGACGATCATCGGCTTCCTGACGATCCTCGGCTTCTCGCTGTACGACAAGATGGTCGTCTTCGACAAGGTCCGCGAGAACACCGCGGACGTGCTCACCCAGACGCGCAGCACGTACGCGGAGCGGGCGAACCTCGCCGTCAACCAGACGCTGGTCCGGTCCATCAACACCTCCGTCGTGGCGCTGCTGCCGGTCGCGAGCATCCTGTTCGTGGGCGCGTTCCTGCTCGGCGCGGGCACGCTGCGCGACCTGTCGCTCTCGCTGTTCGTCGGCATCGCCGTCGGCGCGGCCTCGTCGCTCTTCCTGGCGACGCCGCTCGACGTCGCGCTGCGCGAGCGCGAGCCCCGCATCGCGGCCCACACGAAGTCCGTGCTCGAGGCCCGTGCCGGCCTGGTCGCCGAGGGCGGCCACGAGGCCGAGGTCGAGGCGTACACGACCGGCTCGGCGCAGCTCGTGCCGGGGCAGCACCAGGGCAACAGCGCCCAGCCGCGCCGCAAGCGCACGCGCTGAGGCACGGGGACGACGGGATGACGGACACCTTCGACGGCGTGCCCGGTGACGGCCGGCCGGACGACATCGTGCTCGACGGCCTGCGGGGCCTGGGCTCCGGGCGCGCGGCGGAGGTCCGCGCGCTGATCCGGGACGTGCCGGACTACCCGCACCCGCCGGTCGTGTTCCGGGACATCACCCCGCTGCTCGCGGACGGCCGGGCGCTGGCGGACGTCGTGGAGGCGTTCGCCCGCCTGGTCGACGCGGACGGCGGCGTGGACGTCGTCGCCGGGATGGAAGCGCGCGGGTTCCTGCTCGGCGCGCCGCTCGCCACCAGGCTCGGGGTCGGCTTCCTGCCGCTGCGCAAGGCGGGCAAGCTCCCGCCGCCGGTCGAGCGGGTGGAGTACGAGCTCGAGTACGGCTCCGCCGCCATCGAGCTGCGCACGGGAACACTCGGTGCGGGTGCGCGTGTTTTCATCGTCGACGACGTGCTCGCGACCGGCGGCACGGCGTGCGCGGCCGCCGAGCTCGTGGAACGCTCGGGCGGCCAGGTGGTCGCCCTCGCGTTCCTGCTCGAGCTCGCTGGCCTGGGCGGACGCGGTCGGCTGCCGGGCCGGACGGTCGAGGCTCTGCTGCGCGTGGAGTCGTAGACTTGCCGTCCCGGCCGTCGGCGACCCCGCGGTGGTTGCGGAAGGAGGCGCAGATGAGCGACGAGACGAAGGTCGTGCGCGCCGCCGCCGCGCCCCAGGGATCGGGCCCGTCGGGTCGCGGATCGGGCTCGGGGCGCAGCGTGCGCAACCGGCTGGTGCGGCTCGGGGTGCGCGGCGCCCCGCCCACCACGCCCGCGCTGGAGCCCGTGCTCCAGGCGGTGCGCACCAACCACCCGAAGTCCGACCTGTCGGTGCTCGAGCGCGCCTACGCGACGGCCGAGCGCTGTCACCGCGGCCAGGAGCGCAAGTCCGGCGACCCGTACATCACGCACCCGGTCGCCGTGGCGACGATCCTCGCGGAGCTCGGCTTCGACGGCGCGACCCTCGCGGCCGCGTTGCTGCACGACACGGTCGAGGACACCGACTACGGCCTGGACGAGCTGACCCAGGAGTACGGCGAGGAGATCGCCATGCTCGTCGACGGCGTCACCAAGCTCGACAAGGTGAAGTACGGCGACGCGGCCCAGGCCGAGACCGTCCGCAAGATGGTCGTCGCGATGGCCAAGGACATCCGCGTGCTGGTCATCAAGCTCGCGGACCGGCTGCACAACGCCCGCACCTGGAAGTACGTCTCCGGCTCGTCGGCGCAGCGCAAGGCGCGCGAGACGCTGGAGATCTACGCCCCGCTCGCGCACCGGCTGGGCATGAACACCATCAAGTGGGAGCTGGAGGACCTGTCCTTCCAGACGCTGTACCCCAAGGTGTACGACGAGATCGTGCACCTGGTGGCGGAGCGCGCGCCCGCCCGCGAGGAGTACCTGTCGGTGGTGCGCGAGCAGATCTCCGCCGACCTGCGCAGCGCGAAGATCAAGGCCACCGTGACCGGGCGGCCCAAGCACTACTACTCGATCTACCAGAAGATGATCGTGCGCGGGCACGACTTCGCGGAGATCTACGACCTCGTCGGCACGCGCGTCCTCGTGGACACGGTGCGGGACTGCTACGCGGTGCTCGGCGCGCTCCACGCGCGCTGGAACCCGGTCCCGGGCCGGTTCAAGGACTACATCGCGATGCCGAAGTTCAACATGTACCAGTCGCTGCACACGACGGTCGTGGGCCCGGGCGGCAAGCCGGTCGAGATCCAGATCCGCACGCACGACATGCACCGCCGCGCGGAGTACGGGGTCGCGGCGCACTGGAAGTACAAGCAGATGGCCCCCGCCGGCAAGCCGGGGACCACGGACGACCCCCGCGCCAACGACATGGCGTGGCTGCGCCAGCTCGTCGACTGGCAGCGCGAGACGGCGGACCCGAGCGAGTTCCTCGACTCCCTGCGCTACGAGATCGGCGGCGCGGAGGTGTACGTCTTCACGCCGAAGGGCGAGGTGATGGCGCTGCCCGCCGGCGCCACCCCGGTCGACTTCGCCTACTCGGTGCACACCGAGGTGGGGCACCGCACGATGGGCGCGCGCGTCAACGGCCGCCTCGTGCCGCTCGACTCGACGCTGCAGAACGGCGACACGATCGACATCCTCACCTCGAAGGCGGAGTCGGCGGGCCCCTCGCGCGACTGGCTCGCGTTCGTGAAGTCGGCGCGCGCCCGCAACAAGATCCGCCAGTGGTTCACCAAGGAGCGGCGCGAGGAGGCGATCGAGCAGGGCAAGGACGCCATCACGAAGGCGATGCGCAAGCAGAACCTGCCCATCCAGCGCCTGCTCAGCCACGAGGCGCTCGTGGGCCTGGCGAACGACATGCGCTACGCCGACGTGTCCGCGCTGTACGCGGCCGTCGGCGAGGGGCACGCCTCGGCGCCGCACGTCGTCGACCTGCTCGTGAAGTCGCTCGGCGGCGAGGAGGGCACCGAGGAGGACGCGGCCGAGGCCGCGCGCCCCGGGACCCCGACCCGCCGGGGGCGCACCGGCGACCCCGGCATCGTGGTCAAGGGCGTCGACGACATCTGGGTCAAGCTCGCCAAGTGCTGCACGCCGGTGCCGGGTGACTCGATCGTCGGCTTCGTGACCCGCGGTGCGGGCGTGAGCGTGCACCGCGCGGACTGCGCCAACGCCGAGCAGCTGGCGAAGGCCCAGCCGGAGCGCATGGTGGACGTGAGCTGGACGACGGGCGCCAACACCATGTTCCTCGTGCAGATCCAGGTCGAGGCCCTCGACCGGTCCCGCCTGCTGTCCGACGTCACGAAGGTGCTGTCGGACTACCACGTCAACATCCTGTCGGCCACGGTCTCCACGTCGTCCGACCGGATCGCGATCTCGAAGTTCGTCTTCGAGATGGCCGAGCCCGGGCACCTGCAGCAGGTGCTCACCGCGGTGCGCAAGGTCGACGGCGTGTTCGACGTCTACCGCATCACCGGGACGAAGGTGGCCGAGGTGCACCAGGCGCAGGAGTCCGCCGGCGCCTGACCGGAGGCCCGACTGGCGGCGGCCCCGTGCCCGGAGGTGCCCGTCGCACCCGCGGAGTAGGTTCGCCAGCATGACGCTGCCGCTCGAGCCGCCGGTGCTGCCCATGCTCGCCAAGTCGGTGCCGGACGTGCCCGACCAGCCGGACGGCGAGCCCACCTGGGTGTACGAGCCGAAGTGGGACGGTTTCCGGGCGCTCGTCTTCCGCGACGGCGACGACGTGCGGATCGACTCCCGCAACGCCCGCCCGATGCAGCGCTACTTCCCGGACGTCGTCGACGCCGTCCTCGACGCGCTGCCGCCGCGGTGCGTCGTCGACGGAGAGATCGTCGTCGCGCGGCCCGGTGACGAGGCGTCGGGCCGGTCCGCGCACCTCGACTTCGACGCCCTGGGGCAGCGCATCCACCCGGCGGAGTCGCGGGTGCGGATGCTTGCTTCCGAGACGCCGGCGAGCCTCGTCGTCTTCGACCTCCTCGCGCTGGGGGACGACGACCTGTCCGGGCGCCCGCTGGGCGAGCGGCTGGCCGCGCTCGACGGGCTGGGGCTCGCCGGACCGCAGGTGCACGCGACGCCCCGCACGCAGGACGCCGCCGTCGCCCGGGACTGGTTCGCGACGTTCGAGGGCGCCGGCCTCGACGGGGTGGTCGCCAAGCGGCTCGACGACGCGTACCAGCCGAACAAGCGAGCGCTGCTGAAGATCAAGCACGCCCGGACGGCCGACGTCGTCCTGGCCGGCTACCGGCTGCACAAGACGTCGACGCCCGAGAACCCCCTGATCGGGTCGCTCCTGCTCGGGCTGTACGCCGACGCCGACGACCCCGCCAGCCTCCAGTTCGTGGGCGTCTCGGCCTCGTTCCCCGCCGCCCGCCGCGCCGCGCTGCACGCCGAGCTCGCTCCGCTGGTCGTCCAGCCCGGCAGCGAGGACGCCGCCGCGCACCCCTGGGCGAACTGGCAGGACCCGGCCGTCGCCGACGGCAGCACGGGGGAGCGGCGCCCCGGCGCCCAGTCGCGCTGGAGCGCGGGCAAGGACCTCTCCTTCACCCCGCTGCGGGTGGAGCGGGTGCTCGAGGTCGGGTACGACCACATGGAGGGCAGCCGGTTCCGGCACACCGCGCAGTTCAAGCGCTGGCGGCCCGATCGCGACCCGGCGTCGTGCACGTACGCGCAGCTCGAGGAGCCGGTCGGCTACGACCTCGCCGGCCTCCTGCCCGGGGCCCCGGGTACGGCCTGACCGCTGGCCGGTCCCGCCGATGAGTCGGGGCGGGCGCCCGGGTCTACGGACCATGGGAACCCTCAGGTACGGACTGATGAGCTGCTCGCTCGACGGCTACGTGGCCGACGCCGACGGCGACTTCTCCTGGAGCGCGCCGGACGAGGCCGTGCACGCCTTCATCAACGACCGGGTGCGGGACGTGCAGACGTTCGTCGTGGGCCGGACCATGTTCGAGACCATGCGCGTGTGGGACACGTGGCCCCCGGGGCAGAGCGACGCCACGGACGAGTTCGCCGAGATCTGGCGCGGGATCGACAAGATCGTCTGCTCCGACAGCCTCGACGCCGTCGACGCGCCCCGCACCACGCTCCAGCCCCGGCTCACGACGGCCCGCCTCGCCGAGATCGCGGCGGCCGCGGACGGCGCCGTCGAGGTGTCCGGCCCGACGACGGCCGCCGACGCCCTGCGGGCCGGGCTGGTCGACGAGATGACGGTCCGCGTCGTGCCGCACGTCGCCGGCGGCGGGCTCCGCCTGCTCCCCGACGGGATGCGGGCCGACCTCGTGCGCGCCGAGTGCGTCCCGCTCGACGACGGGTCGGTCTTCCTGCGCTACACCCGCCCCTGAGCGTGGTGGGCGGTCAGGACCGCTTGCGGTCCGTGTCGCGGCTGGGCTGCACCCGCTTGGGCTCGCCGGGCATCTTGGGGTACTCGGGGGGATAGGGCAGGTCGCCCAGCCCGTGCTCCTCCTCGTCGCGGCGGGCGAGCTCGAGGGCCGAGTCCAGCGAGCAGTCGAGCGCGGGGTCGCGGTCGGCGCGCAGGGGCGCGAACAGGTCGCCGCGCTCGGCGAACCGCGCGGGCACGGTGGTGACGTCGAAGTCGTCCGGATGGACCTCGCCGACCTCGTCCCACTCGAGCGGGGTGGAGACGGTGGCGCGCTTGTTGGCGCGCACGGAGTACGCCGACGCGATGGTGCGGTCCCGCGCCATCTGGTTGTAGTCGACGAAGATCTTCTCGCCCCGCTCCTCCTTCCACCACTTGGTGGTGACCTGGTCCGGCAGGCGCCGCTCCAGCTCCCGGCCGACGGCGATCGTGGCACGGCGCGCCTGCTGGAACGACCAGCGCGGCGCGAGCGGCACGAAGACGTGCAGGCCCCGCCCGCCGGACGTCTTGGGATAGCCCGTGAGGCCGAGCTCGGTGAGCAGGTCGCGCAGGTGGGGTGCGACGGTGGCGGCGTCGTCGAACGTGGTGCCCGGTTGCGGGTCGAGGTCGATGCGGAGCTGGTCCACGGCCTCGACGTCGTCGCGACGCACGGGCCACGGGTGGAACGTGAGGGTGCCGAGGTTCGCCGCCCACGCGACGACGGCCAGCTCGGTGGGTGCCACCTCGTCGGCGGTGCGCCCGCTCGGGAAGGCGA
The DNA here is from genome assembly GCF_053608125.1 of Isoptericola sp. NPDC055063. Classification (NCBI taxonomy): domain Bacteria; kingdom Bacillati; phylum Actinomycetota; class Actinomycetes; order Micrococcales; family Promicromonosporaceae; genus Isoptericola; species Isoptericola sp. NPDC055063. Next base: position 367,287 of record NZ_JBSGUW010000003.1, read on the forward strand.
TGGTGGCGGTCTCCACCCAGTCCGGCGCGCCCTGGGGGAGACGCTTCTGGTAGAACGCGTCGCCGCGGTTGTCCGCGCGCGTGGCCATCACGGCCTCGGGCCACCAGCCCTTCGGCCAGCGCTCGAGCGTGGTCGGCCGGTGCAGCAGGGCGCCGAGGATGCCGTCGCCCACGGACAGGAAGTACTCGACGATCTCGCGCTTCGTGAGGCCCGGGCGGTCGGGCAGCTCCGGGAAGACGACGCGGTCGGGGCTGGAGACGCGGACGGCGCGTCCTGCGGCGTCGAGCTCGACGGCGGGTGCGGCGGGGGCCATGCGCCTCAACCTAGGGCAGGCCGACGGGTGCCGCACGGAGGACAGCCGGTGGCCCGGACCGCGCGAGGTCCAGCACGGCACGCGCCCGCGGCCGCCCCACCGCGCGCGCCCGGCGCTCCAGCAGCCGCGCCGCGTCGTCGAGGTCCAGCCCGCAGGCGTCCGCGAGGACCCGGGCGAGGCCCGCGGCCGTCCCGTCGCCGGGGACGTGCAGGGCGACGTCGACGACGGTGCGCAGCGGGGTCGTCACGCGCACCCGGCCGAGCTCCTGGGTGTCGCCGCGCAGCAGCGGGGCCTGCCACACGAGGCCTGCGCCCCAGACCTCCGGGCGGTGCCCCCCGGCGGGGTATGTGACGTCGAGGCAGTCCGCCGCCTCGGCCGCCGCGGGCCGACCGGCGTGCACCCATGCGGCGCTGCGGCCCGCGAGGACCCCGCCGGTCGGGAGCTCGGCCGCGAGCAGCGCGGCACGCAGGGCCGGGGGCACCGGCGTCCCGGCGGCGACGGCCGCGTCCCCGCGGAGCACCTCGAGGGCGCCGTCGCGCACCAGCACGTGCCACGCCGCGCGCCCGCCGACGTCGTGCGGTCGCACCAGCGGGCCGGCGCCGCGCGGCGGCGGCGCGATCAGCGCCCCGAGCCGGGCGACGCCGGCGTCGGCGGCGTGCGGGGAGCGGGGGAGAGAGGTCGAGACGGCGAAGGGGCCCACGACCGGAACGTATCCGGTCGCGGGCCCCTGCGGGCGCGGCCTGTGGACGGCCGCTCGCGCGAGGCGCGCAGCGTCAGCCGCGGGTTTCCTCGGCGGCGCGCACCACCTGCTCCAGCCACGCGCGGCGGGCGGCGAGGGCGGTCTCGGCCTCCTCGACCCGGCGGGCGTCGCCGGACTCCCGGGCCGCGGCGAGGTCGCGCTCGAGGCCCTCGATGGCCGCCTCGAGCTGAGCCGCCGCGCCCTCGGCCCGCGCGCGGGTCTCGGGGTTGGTGCGGTCCCAGCGGGCCTGCTCCGCGGTGCGGACGGCCGTCTCGACCGCGCGCATGCGCCCCTCGACGCGCTGCACGTCGCCGCGGGGCACCTTGCCGGCGTCCTCCCACCGCTCCTGCAGGTCGCGCAGCGCGGCCTTCGCAGCGGCGAGGTCCGTCACCGGCAGCAGGGCCTCCGCCTCGACGAGCAGCGCCTCCTTGACCACGAGGTTCTGGCCGTACTCGGCGTCGATCGCGGCGTTCTCCGCGTCCCGCGCCCCGAAGAAGGCGTCCTGCGCGGCCCGGAACCTGGCCCACAGTGCGTCGTCGTCCTTGCGGCTGGCTCGGCCGGCGGCCTTCCAGCGCGCCATGAGGTCGCGGTAGGCCGCGGCGGTGGCGCCCCAGTCGGTGTGGTCCTTGAGGGCCTCCGCCTCGGCGACGAGCTTCTCCTTCTCGGCCTTGGCGGCGCTGTTGCGCTGCTCCAGGTCCGCGAAGAAGTGCCGGCGCTCACGGTCGAACGCGGTGCGGGCGTGGCTGAACCGCTTCCAGAGGGCCTCCTCCGTCGGGCGGTCGATGCGCGGCCCGTTGCGCTGCGCGTCCTTCCACTGGTCGAGCAGGCCGCGCAGCTCCTCGCCCGCCGGGCGCCACTGCATCTTGGCGGGGTCGGTGCCGGCGATCTTCTCGGCGGACTCGACGATCGCCGTGCGGGCCGCGACGGCCTCCGCCTTGGCGGCGGCGCGCTCCTGCTCGAGCGCCGCACGACGCTCCCCCGCACGGGCCCCGAGGCCCTCGACGCGGGCTCGCAGGGCGTCCAGGTCGCCGACGGCGGCCGGCTCGCCGGTCTCCTCGGCGAGCTTCGTGAGGGTCTGGTCGATCTCGCGCACGGACAGGTCGGCGCTGTCGAGACGCGTCTCGAACAGGGCGACCTTGGCGTCGAGGTCGAGGTAGCGGCGCACGTAGAGGCTCATCGCCTCCGAGGCGTCGACGCCCGGGAACTGGCCGACCTGGCGCTCGCCCGCGGCCTCCCGCACGTACACGGTGCCGTCCTCGTCCACCCGGCCGAACGCCTCGGCGGCGGCGGCCTGGGCGGCGTCGTGGGCGGGCGGCGCGACCGGCGTCACCGGGGTGGCGGCCTCGGCCGGCGGGATGTCCGCCGGCGTCGGCGCGGCCGGACGGCGCACGGCCGAAGGCTTGGGCGCGCCCGGGCGGGGCTTCGGCACCGCCGACGGCTTGGGCGCCGCGGGCTTCGTCGGGGCCGGGGCAGGCGTCGGGGTCGGCTCGACCTGAGCAGCCTCGACCTGAGCAGCCTCGACCGGTGCGGCCTCGGGCTCGGGGGCGGACTCAGCTGCCTGGGGCTCGGCGGCCGCCTCGGGCTGATCGGCGGTCTCGGCGGGCTCCGAGGTCTCGGCCGCAGGGGAGTCCGTGGCGGCGGCCTCGGCTGCCGGCTCCGACGTCGCCTCGGTCGCCTCGGGCGTGGCGTCCGTCTCCGTGGCCTCGGGCTCCGTGGTCACGGCGGCCTCGGCGGCGGGCTGCTCGTCGTCGGCCGGGGCAGGCGGGGTCGCCTGGTCCGGGGTCGTCTGCGATGGAGTCTCGGCCGTCTCCTCGGTGCCGGCCGGGGTCTCCTCGGGGCCGGTCGAGCCGGGGGTGCTCTCGCTCACTGGGTCTCCACTCCTTCGATGATGACGGGGGTCTGGGGGGCGCCGTCGCCGGCCCCACCCTCGACGCCCTCGTCAGCGACTGCCTGGACGGCGTCCAGGCCGGACGTGACGGTGCCGAGCACCGTGTACCCGCCCGCGGCGTCGGACGGGATGGTCGAATCCTGGTACACGATGAAGAACTGCGAGCCCATCGACTCGCCGTTGCCGCCCTGGCGGGCCATCGCGATGGTCCCCGCGGGGTACACGTCGTCCTTCGGGGCGTTCTCGATCGGGCCGTACGAGTAACCCGGGCCACCGGTGCCGGTGCCCGTGGGGTCGCCGCACTGCAGCACGTAGATGCCGGAGGTGGTGAGGCGGTGGCACGGGGTGTCGTCGTAGTACCCCTGCGTCGCGAGCGACACGAAGCTCGCGACCGCCTGCGGGGCGGCGGCGCCGTCCAGCTCCACGACGACCGGCGACTCGGTGCCTCCCGCGCACAGGTCGATCGTCGCGGTCCAGGTGCGGTCCTCAGCGGCCGACGGGTCGGGCAGGTCGCCGCCGGAGCGGGCCTCGGTCGAGGCGGCGGGGCAGTCCCCGGCGGCCTGCGGCGTCGGGGAGGTGGCGGGGTTCGCGGCGCCGCCGAGGTTCGCGATCACGAAGCCGCCGCCCACCAGGGCGAGCACGGCCACGATCGCCACGATCGCGAACATCCGCTGCCGGCGGGCACGCGCCTGCGCCTGCCGCTGCTCCCACTTCTCCTGCCGCTTGCGGGCGTAGTCACGCTCGCGCTTGGTGGCCGCCACCGTCGGGGGCACCTCCTCGGTCGTCCCGTCTCGCACGGGAACTTCCGCGCGCGGAGGACAGTCTAGAGGTCGGGACGCAGGTCACACCCGCAGGGACGACCGCCCCGCCGCACGGAGCGCGGACGCTAGCGTGGGCGGCGTGCAGATCCTCCTCGTCGTCGCCCCCGTGTTCGCCACCAACTGCTGCGTCGTGGTCGCCGGCACCGACGGGCGGGACGCGGACTGCGTGGTCGTCGACGCCGGCGCCGGGACCGCGCCGGGGATCGAGCGCCTGGTCGCCGAGCGGGGCCTGACGCCCCGAGCCGTCCTCGCCACGCACGGGCACGTGGACCACACCTGGGACGCGGCCGCGCTGTGCGAGCGGTACGACGTGCCGCTGCGCCTGCACGCCGCCGACGCCTACCGGCTCGACGACCCGTTCGGCACGCTCGGGTCGACGACCGGTGCTGACGTCGCCGACCGGGGCGTCAGCAGCGCCCTCGCCCAGGCGCTCGCGGCGTCGGGGCACCGACCGGAGGACTACCGCGCCCCGGCGGTCGTCGAGCCGTTCGACGACGCCGACGGCGAGCTCGTCGCGGGTGAGGTCCGGCTGCAGGCGCTGCACGCCCCCGGGCACACGGAGGGTTCCACCCTCTACGTCGCGGGCGACGTCGTCCTCGCCGGCGACGTCCTGTTCGCGGGCGGCGTGGGCCGCACCGACCTGCCGGGCGGGGACCCGGCGACGATGGCCCGCACGCTGCGCGACGTCGTCGGCCGGCTCGACCCCGCCCTCGACGTCGTGCCCGGGCACGGCCCGACCACGACCGTGGGCCGCGAGCTCGCCACCAACCCGTACCTGCGCTGACGCGCCCCGCCACGGGCGCGGACGGCGCGCGGACGGGGCGCGGACGGCGCGCGGACGGGGGCGCCGGACGGCCCCGCAGTCTGGGAAGATGTGCGCATGGCACGCCCCACCCCGCTCTCCGGCTTCCCCGAATGGCTCCCCGACGGTCGCGTCGTGGAGCAGCACGTGCTCGACACGCTGCGGCGCACCTTCGAGCTGCACGGGTTCGCCGGCATCGAGACGCGGGCCGTGGAGCCTCTCGACCAGCTGCTGCGCAAGGGCGAGACCTCCAAGGAGGTCTACGTGCTGCGGAGGCTTCAGGAGGAGGTCGAGGCCGGCACGTCCGTGGACCGCGCCGAGAACAAGAACGAGAAGCAGCTCGGCCTGCACTTCGACCTCACCGTCCCGTTCGCGCGCTACGTGCTGGAGAACGCCGGCCGCCTCGCCTTCCCCTTCAAGCGCTATCAGATCCAGAAGGTCTGGCGCGGGGAGCGCCCCCAGGACGGCCGCTTCCGCGAGTTCGTCCAGGCCGACATCGACGTCGTCGGCGCGGGCGAGCTCCCGTACCACTACGAGGTCGAGCTGCCGCTGGTGATGGCCGAGGCGCTCGGCGCGCTGCGCGACGTCGGCGTGCCCGAGGTCCGCATCCTCGTGAACAACCGCAAGGTCGCCGAGGGCTTCTACCGAGGCCTCGGCCTCGAGGACGTCGAGGGCGTCCTGCGCCAGGTCGACAAGCTTGACAAGGTCGGGCCCGACGCCGTCGCCGAGCTCCTGCAGGCCGAGCAGGGCGCCACGCCCGAGCAGGCCAAGGCCTGCCTCGAGCTCGCCGCCATCTCCGGCGAGGACGTCGGCGTCGTGGAGCGCGTGCGGGCGCTCGCGGCGTCCTACGACGCCGGCACGGAGCTGCTGGAGACCGGGCTCGGTGAGCTCGCTGCCCTCATCGAGGCCGCGGCGCGCCGGGCGCCCGGGGTCGTGGTGGCGGACCTCAAGATCGCCCGGGGGCTCGACTACTACACGGGGTCCGTGTACGAGACGGTGCTCGTGGGCCACGAGCAGCTCGGCTCGATCTGCTCCGGCGGCCGGTACGACACCCTCGCCTCCGACGGCAAGAACACCTACCCGGGCGTCGGGCTGTCGATCGGGGTCTCGCGCCTCGTCTCGCGGCTCCTGTCCGCGGGCCTCGTCGCCGCGACGCGCGGCGTTCCCACGGCGGTCCTCGTCGCGGTGAGCGACGAGGAGCACCGGGCGCAGTCCGACGCCGTCGCCACCGCGCTGCGGGCGCGCGGCGTCCCGGCCGACGTCGCGCCCACCGCGGCGAAGTTCGGCAAGCAGATCAAGGTCGCCGACCGCCGCGGCATCCCCTTCGTCTGGTTCCCCACCGGCCCGGGCGTCGAGGGGGAGCCGGTGGCCGACGCGCTCGCCGGCCAGGTCAAGGACATCCGCACGGGCGAGCAGGTGGACGCGCACGCGGCGTCCTGGGCCCCGCCGGCCGAGGACCTGCACCCGCGCGTGGTGCCGGCCGCCGCCCAGGCCTGAACGGGGCCCGGATCCCGGGCCCGCCGGGTCGTCACGCCTCGATGAGCGCGACGACGTTGCGCGCGGGGTCGCGGAACCACGTGATCGTCGGGCCCTGGCGCGGGTCGTCGCTGCGGACCACGCCGTCCGCGTCCTGCGCGAAGCCGGGGTAGCGCACCAGCTCGACCCCGGCGTCGTGCAGGTCGGTCGCCGCGGCGGCGACGTCGGGCACGACGAGGTTGAGGACCGTGTGGCTGGCGGGCTCGTGCGCGTCGCCCTTGGGGTAGACGAACACCGGGGTGCCGCCGGTGACGTCGAGCTCCAGCCCCATCGGCGTGCGTCGCGCCGCGAGCCGCAGGGTGTCGCGGTAGAAGGCCTCGGCGGCGTCGAGGTCGTCGACGGAGAAGCTGCTGAACGCGCGCTGCACGGTGAACACGGGTGACTCCCTCGGGTCGGTGACGGCCCGACGGTCCGGGCCCTGGGTGGTGGACCCCGCGCGCCGCGGGAACTGATCGGGGGACTCCCCGCGGGGGTTGTCCCCCCGGCACCCTGAGGCGCCCCTGAGAATCACCCTGAACTTGGGCCTGACCTGGCCGGACGGCGCGTCGGAGCCGCTACGGTGGCGCCCGTGAGCATCTACGTCGTCCTGTCCCGCAGCAGCACCGTCCTGTCCCGGACGATCCGTCTGGCGACGCGCGACGAGTACACCCACGCGGCCCTGGCCCTCGACGCCGACCTCGAGCTGATGTTCAGCTTCGGGCGCCGCCGCGCGGGCAACCCGTTCGTGGGGTGCTTCAAGCGCGAGCGGCTCGACGACGACCTGTACCGCGACATGCCGGTGCTGCCCGGCGTCGTGCTCGAGGTGCCGGTGACCGCCGCCCAGCGCGAGGCCGTCTGCGGGCAGGTCGCCGAGTTCCTCCTCGACAGCCACACCTACACGTACAACGCCCCGGGCCTCGTGAGCGGACTGTTCGGCCGCGGCTCCGAGGACGACCGGCGGTTCTTCTGCTCGGAGTTCGTCTACCAGGTGCTGCACGGCGCCGGCGTGGCGGACCTCGGCCTGCCGCGCTGGAAGGTCCGCCCGCAGACGCTGCTCCAGGTGCCGGGCGAGGTCGCCTTCCGCGGCGACCTCAAGCGGTACGTCGCCCAGCGCGGCCCGGCGCCCGCCGCGGCCTCGCTCGCGTTCCGCTGGCCCGTGCCCGCCTGACCGTGCCCGCCTGACCGCGCGCTCCAGCGCGCGCCCAGGGTGGCGTGGGACCGTGGAGCGATGCCGCACCGAGTCTTCCTTCACGTGGGCGCGCCCAAGTCCCGCGGGCGAAGCGGGGCGGCGACCTGTCGCCGCTGGTGGACGGGCTCGTGGTGACCCACGCGCTCGCCCCCCGGAGCTCCGCGGCGATCACCGTGGGACCCGACGACCTGCCCTGGGTGACCGAGCGCAGCGCCGCCTGGGTCGCGTGGCTGCGGGAGCGTGGCGTCGCCGTGCACGGCGACCTGGACGACCTGCTCCCCGGGGAGCCCCCGGACGACTGGACGGACCCGGACGCGCCGCGGCCCCGGCAGGTCGCCGCGGCGGCCCTCGACGTCGTGGAGGTGCTCCTCGCCGAGGTGCACGACCGGCCGGCGCCCCTGCGCGAGCGGCTGCGCCGCGCGGTCTCCCGCGCCCGCGGCTGAGCGACCGTCCGGTCCCGGTGCTGGGCCCAGGGCTGGACACGGGGCTGGACACGCGCGTCGAACACGTGTTCGAATGATGCGGTGCGATGGGACGGGCAGGCGATCGAGGCGGACGACGGCGCGCTGCCGGGGCTGGAGCGGTCCCGGCTGGGGCGGCTCGGACTCGTGCGCAGCGTGCGGACGCCGGAGTTCGCCGACGTCACGTTCCACGAGGTGATGGCCAAGAGCGCGCTCACCAAGGTGCCCGCCGCGTCGCGCATGCCCTTCGGCTGGACGGTCAACCCCTACCGCGGCTGCAGTCATGCCTGCCGCTACTGCACCAGCCCCGACACGCTCGTCCTGATGGCCGACGGCCGCCAGCAGCCGATTCGCGACGTCCGGGTGGGCGACAAGGTCGTGGGCACCGTCAGCGTCGGCGCATCTCGACGCTATGCCGAGACGTCGGTCGCTGCCGCGTGGCGCGTGGTCAAGAGGGCGTACCGCGTGACGTTGGCCGACGGGACGGAGATCGTCGCGAGCGGTGACCATCGCTTCCTCACGAGGGAGCGCGGGTGGAAGCACGTCGCGCGGCCGGAGCGGGGCACGCCGCAGCGCCCCTACCTGACGACGAAGAACGCCCTGATGGGGTTCGGCCTGGGCATGCCGACGACCGCGCGGTCCGAGCCGGGCGAGTCTCGTGAGTACCGTCTCGGCTACCTCACCGGCATGATTCGCGGTGACGGGATGCTCCTCGACAAGGCCTACCGGTCGGACGACGGACGAACCCGGCGCGTGACGCACTTCCGGCTCGCGCTGACCGACGCGGAGGCTCTGAACCGCTCGGCCGAGTACCTCGTACTCGAAGGGATCGCGCTCAAGCGGCGTCCTTTCAGTCCGGCGACCCCGACGAGGCGTGCCATGGACTGCATCCACTCAGGCCGTCGTGCGGACCACGAGGCGATCCACCGCATCATCAGGTGGCCCGAAGCGCCCGTCGACGAATGGAAGCGCGGGTTCCTCGCAGGGATCTTCGACGCCGAGGGGTCGTGCTCGCGAGGCGTCCTGCGCATCGCCAACGGCGACGAGGAGATCCTCGCTCGGACGAGCGCCTACCTGGACGACCTCGGTGTGCCGAACGTCCGGGAGCGAGCGCGTGCGAACGGCGTCGCCACCGTACGGGTCACCGGAGGTCTCGCGGCCCGGCGTCGCTTCTTCCACGCCGTCGGCCCCGCGATCACACGGAAGCTGACCATCCTCGGCGACGCGGTCAAGACCACCAGCGACCTCAGGGTGGTGAGCGTCGAGGACCTCGGCGTCGAGCAGGAGATGGTCGACATCACCACCGGGACCGGAGACTTCATCGCCAACGGCGTCATCTCGCACAACTGCTTCGCCCGCCCCACGCACGAGTACCTCGACCTGGACGCCGGCCGGGACTTCGACTCCCAGGTGGTCGTGAAGATGAACGTCGACGCCGTGCTGCGCACGGAGCTGGAGCGGCCGTCGTGGCGGCGGGAGCCGGTGGCGCTCGGCACCAACACCGACCCCTACCAGCGGGCGGAGGGGCGCTACCGCCTCATGCCGGGGATCATCGGGGCGCTCGCGGACTCGGGCACGCCGTTCTCCATCCTCACCAAGGGCACGCTGCTGCGGCGCGACCTGCCCCTGATCGCCGACGCGGCGCGGCGGGTGGAGGTGGGGCTCGGCGTGTCCCTCGCCTTCGCGGACGAGGAGCTGCAGCAGGCGGTCGAGCCCGGCACGCCCACGCCGCGGGCCCGTCTCGACCTGATCCGGGCGGTGCGGGCCGCGGGGCTGCCCTGCGGCGTCATGGTGGCGCCCGTGCTGCCGTGGCTCACCGACTCCCGCGACCACCTGCGGCGGCTGCTCGACGCGGTGGCGGACGCCGGCGCGACGGGCGTCACCGTGGTGCCGCTGCACCTCAAGCCGGGCACCCGCGAGTGGTACCTGCAGTGGCTCGAGCGCGACCACCCGCGCGTCGTGGCGGGCTACGGCCGGGTGTTCTCCCGCGGCACCTACGCCCTGGAGGCGTACCGGCAGTGGCTGTGGGACCGGGTGGAGCCGCTGCTGGTCGAGCGGGGGTTCGGTTCCTCCGGGCACCGCGCGCGGTCGGGCGCCACCGGCCGGTTCCCCCACGAGCTGCGCCCGCACGACGAGGGCGACTATCCCGCTGGCTCCATCGTCGAGCACCGGACGGCTCCGGCAGGGCGAGCCTCGGAGCCGGAGGAGCTCCTGTTCTGATCCGACGTCCCGTGTGGCCGCCCCGTGCTGTCGTCCCGGGCGGCGTCGTCCGACCTGGGCGCCGTCAGGCGACCGGTGCCACCTGCAGGATCTGCGTCCGCGCGATCGCCCGGTCGCGGACGTCGAGCTGCGCCGTCCGCTCGGGGTCGGCCATGTACGCCGCGAGGGCCTCCTCGTCCGGCATCTCGATGACCTGCACCTCGGTGGGGTCCTCCCCGCTCGCGCCGGCGAGGGTGCGGACCCGCGAGACGACGCGGCCGCCGTGCCGGGGGACCAGCGCGAGCACCTCCGACTCGTAGGAGGTCAGGAGGTCGGCCTCGCCCGGGGCGGCCCACAGCAGCACGGCCAGCGTGACCGGGCGTGCGTCGGCGCTCACGACGCGCCGTCGACGAGCCGCGCGGGGAAGCCTCCGGTCGCGACCGGCCCCCACCGCTCGATCGTGATCCGCACGACGCTCTTGCCCTGGCGCAGCATCGCCTCGCGGTACTCGTCCCAGTCGGGGTGCTCCTGGCCGGCGGCGGCGCGGTAGTACTCCACGAGCGGCTCGACGGAGTCCGGGACGTCGATCACCTCGGCCGTGCCGTCCACCTGCACCCACGCGTCGTCGAAGTCGTCCCCGAGCGCGAGGAACGACGCCTGCGGGCGGTGCCGCAGGTTCACCGCCTTGGCGCGGTCGGGGTACGTCGACACGACGACGCGCCCAGCATCGTCGACGCCGAACGTCACGGGGCTGAGCTGCGGCGTGCCGTCGGTGCGGGTGGTGACGAGCACGCCGTGGCGGCGGGCGCGCAGGAGGTCGAGCAGCTCGTCGCGCTCGACGCGGGTGGTGGTGGCGATCCGCGGTGCCATGGGGGCCCTTCGTTCGTGGTGGTGCGCAGCGAGCACGTCGCGCGGGGGAGGGAATGGTCAGGGGAGTGCGGGCGCCGCGCCGGGGGCGGGAACGTCGTCCGCGGCGTCGCCGGGGGCGCTCATGAGCCACTCGGTGGCGAACAGAACCTTGTCGGTGAGCCCCAGCATGGCCTGGCGGATCTCCGCGTGCGGGGTGGAGAAGGCGAGGCGCGCGACGGCCTGGGCACCGGGCGCGGGCGCCCAGTAGTCGACGAGGAGCAGCGGGACGTCCTGGCCGCCGAGCTCGGCCGAGCCCGGGGCCACGCGGACGTGCCGCAGGAACGGCCCGGAGAGGGTGTCGGTGACGGTGAGCTCGTCGTCGGGGCCGAGCCGCGGCTCGAGCCGGTCGTGGATGCGCTGCAGATGTGTGACGCCGCCCGCCTCGGGGCCGAGGTCGTGCCAGTACAGCGTGAGGTTCAACGCGAGGGCCGCGTCCTTGCCGGGCAGGGTCAGGTAGGCCATGGCCTGCCCGCCCGCGGCGGCGGCCTTCGTGGCGACGGCGGTGAGCTGGTCGCGCAGGTCGCGCCGCAGCGCGGCCCCGCGGTCGCCCAGCGCGGCGCCCTGCTGCTTGACGACCGCGCGGATCTGCAGGTCCCGCTGGGCCTCGTCCTCCAGGTCGATGAGCGCCCAGTGGTCGGGCAGGTTCAGCTCGATGCCGATGCCGCGCGACCCGCCGGCCTCCTCCACGCTGGCCATCGCCTGCAGGCCCTCGATGCTGATGCCGGCGCCCGTGCTGTCGGCGAGGCCGGTCGCGTCGGCGTCGTCCCCCGGCCCGAGCGCGGCGGCCAGCTCGGCGACGCCCAGGGTCATGGCGTGCGCGCTACCGGGGTCGACGACGACGCGGTCGAGCGCCGCCCCGTGCCGGCGCAGGAACGGGACCAGGGAGTCGCGGCGCCGGAGGCTGTACGCGCGCCCCGGGTCGTCCGCGAGGAAGGACTCGAGGGCCACCGGCGAGGAGAACAGGCCGAGCATGTAGGGGCGCTCCCCGTCCTCGGGCGCCGGGAAGACGCGCACCTGCGGCGTCTCGTCGTCGCGCGGCAGCACGGGGACGACCACCGGGTCGTCCCGCAGGGCACGGCCGACGGCGACCGGGTCCGCGGCGGCGAGGGCCACGGCGAGGGCGCTGGGGCTCGCGCCGGGCCGACCCGTTCCGTCGGGGGCTCCGGAGGAGGCGGGGGCGTGCGAGGCGTCCGTCATGGTCGATCAGGTCTCCTGGGTCGGGGACGGGGCGTAGACGTCAGCGCCAGCGGACGTCGAACCCGGTCACGTCGTCCCACGCGGTGACGAGGTGCCCGGGGGTGACGGCGTCGGCGACGTCGTGCATGGCGTCGAGGTCCATCTCCCCGAGGAGGGTCCACGAGGTCAGGACGTTGGGGGTCGGGTCGAACGGGCGGCCGGCGTGCTTCTCGTACTTGGCCGCGTACCAGCCGATGAGCTCGGGGGCCGTGTCCACCTCGACGTAGCACTCGCCGCCGTTGTCGAAGTCGAGCCGGAAGTCCAGCGACGTGCCGCTCTCGAACGCCCTGACGTCGCGGACGCTGAACGGCTGCGTGGCCTGGGTGACGTGGGCCGCGTCGACGCACGCGTCGGGGTCGGGCGCGGCCACGAGGGTGACGATCCTGTATGCCATAGCGGTGCAACGATCCTTCCGGTCACATGTTGTCGAGCTCGTCGAGCACGTACGTGATGCTCAGCCCCTGATTGTCGCGGAGCCACTCGTCCTTCATCGTCTGCTTGGGGTCCAGGCCCACCTTGCCCGACTTGGTCTCGACGACGCCGAGGAAGTCGCCGTTCTTGTTCCAGGCCGAGATGTCGTAGATCCGGTCCCCGAACGGCGTCCCGTACGTGTTGATCGCCGCGTCGTCGGCGTCCGTCAGCACCCGCTGCCCGCGCTGCCGCAGGAAGTCGGCCACGTGGTCGCGGTACGCGTCGCCCACGAGCTTGTTCATCCGCACCCCGGTGGGCAGACGGTGCGCGGCGTTGTGGACCAGGACGGGCAGGTCGCCGGCGAGGACGTAGTAGTTGTGGTGGGTCTCGACGTGGAAGTTGTAGACCGTGACCGCGTCGTCCTCGGGCCGGTGCTCGATGTCGATGCGGTCGAGGGTGACGGTGCCGTCGGGGGTGACGAGGATGTCGCCGGGTTGCAGGTCGCGGGCGAGGATCCAGCCCATGTTCCGGACCATGAAGGGGTGTTCGTCGGTGGTGGTGACGACGTGTCCGGCGATGGTCAGGTGGTAGAGGGTGGTGGTGGTGCGGACGAAGGTCTCCATGACGAGCTGCAGCTCGTCGGCCCCGGTGGCGAGGTTGTGGGCGTAGACTTTGTCCCCGGCGCGGATGTCCTCGATCGCGGTCACGTCGCCCGGCCC
>NZ_JBSGUW010000004.1:0-3719 GCF_053608125.1 Isoptericola sp. NPDC055063
GTTTCGCCCACGAAACCGGGCCAAACGCCCGCTCACAACGCTCAGGGGGCGTCGGGGGCCGGGGCGTGACGCTCCAGGAAGGCGAACACGTCCGTGTCGTCGACGCCGGGGAACGCGCCGCGCGGCAGGGCCGCGAGCACCTGCTGGTGCATCCGGGCGCTGGGCCACGCGACGCCGTCCCACCGGTCGGCCAGGTCGGCGGGCGGGCGCTGGCAGCACGCCGGGTCCGGGCAGGTGGAGGCGTGCCGCACCTGCACGTCCCGGCCGCGGAACCACTTCGCGTGGGCGTACGGCACGCCCACCGTGATGGAGAACTGTCGGCCGTCGGCGCCCGTGCCGGTCTGCACGGAGTCCCAGAACGTGCCGGCCGGCGTGTCCGTGTACTGGTAGGACTCGGTGGCGCGGTCGCGCCGGGTGAACGCCTCGCGGCCCGCCCACCACCGGCACACGAGCTGCCCCTCGATGGCGCCCGTCACGTCCTGCGGCAGGGGCAGGCCGTCGTTCGCGTACCCGCGGAACAGCGCGCCGTCGTCGCCCACGCGCAGGAAGTGCAGCGGGATGCCGAGGTGCACGGTGGCCAGGTTGGTCAGCCGCATCGCCGCGGCCTCGTGGGTGACGCCGAACGCGTCGCGGAAGTCCTCGACCGCGAGGTCCTTCTCGCGCTTGCGCCGCTGCAGGAACTCCACGGCCACCGACTGCGGGATGAGGCAGCACGCGGCGAAGTACGTGATCTCGACTCGCTGGCGCAGGAACTCGGCGTAGCTGCGCGGGCGGTCGTGCCCCAGCACGCGGTGCGCGATCGCCTGCAGCGCGAGGGACCGCAACCCGTGCCCGCCCGGGATGGACGCCGGGGGCAGGTAGATGCGGCCGTTCTCCAGGTCGGTCACGGACCGCGCGGACCGCGGCAGGTCGTCCACGTGCAGCAGGGTCAGCCCCATCTGCTCCGCCATGCGCGCCACCGTGCGGTGCGTGAGCGCGCCCGCCCCCGCGTACCCGGCCCGCTTGGTCAGCTCCTCCCCGAGCGCCTCGATCTGGGGCAGGTAGTTGTCGCGCTCCTGACGCTCATGACGCAGCTCGGTGTTGGCCCGGCGCGCCTCCTCGGGCGTCGCGATGGCCTCCTCCTCGCGCCGCGAGAGCTCGGAGTGCAGGCCCACGAGCTGCTCCAGCACCGGCATCGGGAGCTTCTGGCTCGGCTTCACCGACGGCAGTCCCAGCGCCCCGAAGAGCGGTCCGCGCTGCGCCCGCTCGAGGGCGATCTCCAGCTCGGCGCGGCGCGACGGCGGCTCGTCGGCGAGGAGGTCGGGCACGGCCACGCCGACGGCGTCGGCGATCGAGCGCAGCAGCGACAGGCGCGGCTCGCGCCGCCCGTTCTCGACGAGGGACAGCAGGCTGGGCGCCGAGCCCACCCGCTCCCCCAGCGCCTCGAGCGTCAGCCCGCGCGCCGTGCGCGCATGCCGGATGCGCCGCCCGAGTGTGATGAGGTCCGGGGACTCGGCCACCTGGCCGTCCTTCGTCGCCATGGTTTGACGGTACGTGAAAATCTTCGAATCTTCACGAGCGATCTGCTGGAAAGGTGGTTCTACGGCGCGGGACGCTGGGGGTAGCCCACCCGGCAGCGCAGGCCGGGGGCCCATCCGACGGACGGAGCACCCGATGACCTTCACCGCGAACCCGCGCCGCACGCGTCTCGCGATCGCCGAGCTCGCCCCGGACGCCCTGGCCCCGCACGCGCTCGCACCCGCGGAGCGCTCCGGGTCGGCGAGCGCGCCCGCCGCCCGGGCGCAGGCGCCCCAGGACGCGCGGGCGTGGGTGCAGCAGGTGGCCGCGCTGACCCAGCCGGACGAGATCGTCTGGTGCGACGGCTCGGCCGCGGAGAAGCAGCGCCTCCTCGACCAGATGGTCGGGGCCGGCACCCTGATCAGGCTGGACGAGGCGAAGCGCCCGAACTCCTACCTGGCCCGGTCGAACCCGTCCGACGTCGCGCGCGTCGAGTCGCGCACGTTCATCTGCTCGGAGCGCGAGGAGGACGCCGGCCCGACGAACAACTGGCGTGCCCCCGCCGAGATGCGCGCGGAGCTCGACGGCGTCTTCGCCGGGTCGATGCGCGGCCGCACCATGTACGTGGTGCCGTTCTCCATGGGCCCGGTCGGCGGGCCGATCTCCCAGGTGGGCATCGAGATCACCGACTCGCCGTACGTCGTCGTGTCGATGCACGTCATGACGCGCGTCTCGTCGCGGGTGCTGGACCTCATCGACGGCGGGCAGCAGTGGGTGCCGGCCGTGCACACGGTGGGCGCGCCGCTCGCCGAGGGCGAGACCGACGTCCCGTGGCCCTGCAACGACACGAAGTACATCGTCCACTACCCCGAGACCCGGGAGATCTGGTCGTACGGGTCGGGGTACGGCGGCAACGCCCTGCTGGGCAAGAAGTGCTTCGCGCTGCGCATCGCGTCGGCGATGGCGCGCGACGAGGGCTGGCTCGCCGAGCACATGCTCCTCATCCGCGTCACGTCGCCGGAGCAGCGGCAGTACCACCTCGCCGCCGCGTTCCCGAGCGCGTGCGGCAAGACGAACCTCGCGATGCTGCGCCCGACCATCCCCGGATGGACGGTCGAGACGCTCGGCGACGACATCGTCTGGATGCGCCCCGGACCCGACGGCCGGCTGCGCGCCATCAACCCCGAGGCGGGGTTCTTCGGCGTCGCGCCGGGCACGGGCGTCGAGACCAACCCGACCGCCGTGGAGACGTTCACGCACGACGCGATCTTCACCAACGTGGCCCTGACCGACGACGGTGACGTGTGGTGGGAGGGCCTCACGCCAGAGCCGCCGGCGCACCTCGTCGACTGGCGGGGCAACGACTGGACCCCGGACTCGGACACCCCCGCGGCGCACCCGAACTCCCGGTTCACCGTGGCCGCGGCGCAGTGCCCGAGCATCGCGGACACCTGGGAGGACCCGGCGGGCGTGCCGGTCGACGCGATCGTCTTCGGCGGCCGCCGCGCCACCAACGTGCCGCTCGTGACCCAGGCGACGAGCTGGGACCACGGCGTCTTCATGGGCGCCACGATCAGCTCCGAGCGCACCGCCGCGGCCGAGGGCACGGTGGGCGAGCTGCGCCGCGACCCCTTCGCGATGATGCCGTTCTGCGGCTACAACATGGCCGACCACTGGGCGCACTGGCTGCGCGTGGGCAAGGGGCTCGACGCCGACAAGCGGCCCAAGGTCTTCCAGGTCAACTGGTTCCGCAAGGGCGACGACGGCCGCTTCCTGTGGCCGGGGTTCGGCGAGAACTCGCGCGTCGTGGAGTGGATGGTCACGCAGCTGGACCGCTCCCGCGGCCTGCGCACCGACGCCGGCGCCGTGCACTCCCCCGTCGGCCTGCTGCCCGCCCCGGGGGCGCTGCGCACCGAGGGCCTCGACCTGTCCGACGACGACCTCGCCGCCCTCTTCGCCGTCCCGGCCGAGGCGTGGCTTGCCGAGACCGCGCTGACCGGCGAGTTCTTCGAGACCTTCGGCGACCGCGTGCCCGACCAGCTCTGGGCGCAGCTCTCCCTGCTGCGCGAGCGGCTGGGCGCCTGACCCACAGACCCGGGCCCGCCGGAGAGGCACCGGCGGGCCCGAACCCTCACCAGGTCGGAAAGCTGTTTTCTTTGTGGTGGGTTTGGGTTTCGCCAACGACACCCAAACCCCTCCCCCAGCCCGTTCAAGGTACCACA
>NZ_JBSGUW010000004.1:3729-24552 GCF_053608125.1 Isoptericola sp. NPDC055063
GTGGGGTGTTGGGGTGGGTGTGGAGGTCTAAACCCACAAACCAAACAACACCCCCCCGACCCGAGGCATGTCAGGGCCGCAAGGCTCCCGCCGCCGGCGCGTCGTCACACGGCCTCCCCGAGCCGACGCTCGAGGTAGGCGCGCTCGGCGTCGTTGTCCACGAGCTCGAGGGCGCGGCGGTACTCCGCCGCCGCGTCGTCGACCCGGCCGAGCCGCTCCAGGAGGTCGGCCCGGACGGCCGGCAGGTAGTGGTAGCGGGCCAGCTCGTCCGCACCCGCCAGCTCGTCCACCAGGCCCAGGGCGACCCCGGCGCCGTCCGCCATGGACACCGCGACCGCGCGGTTCAGCGCCACGACCGGCGTCGGCCACGCCGCGAGCAGCCGGTCGTAGAACGTGACGATCTGCTGCCAGTCGGTGTCGGCGTAGGTCGGGGCCTCGGCGTGCAGCGCCGCGATCGCGGCCTGCAGGACGTAGCGCCCGGAGGCGCCGCGCCGCAGCCCGTCGATGACGAGGCCCTGCGCCTCCACGACCGCGTCGCGGTCCCACCGCGTGCGGTCCTGGTCCTCCAGCCGCAGCGGCTGCCCGTGGGCGTCGACGCGCGTGGCGCGCCGCGCGTCGGTGGCAAGCAGCAGGGCCAGCAGCCCGGCCACCTCCGGCTCGTCCGGCATCAGGGCGCGCAACGTCCGGGCCAGGTGCAGCGCGGCGTCCGCAAGGTCGCCCCGCACCAGGGACGGCCCGGACGGCGCGGCGTGCCCGGCGGTGAACAGCAGGTGCACGACGCCGAGCACGGGTCGCAGCCGGTCGGGCAGCTCGGCGGCACGCGGCATCCGGAAGGGGATGCGCGCCAGCGAGATCTTCTTCTTCGCGCGCGTCAGCCGGGCCGCCATCGTCGCCTCCGGCACCAGGAGCAGCCGCGCGACGTCCGCCGTCGCCACCCCGCACACCAGGCGCAGCGTGAGGGCGAGCTGCGCCTCGGGCGCGAGCGCCGGGTGGCAGCACAGGAACACCAGCCGCAGCCGGTCGTCCGGCACCACCGCCGCGCTCGCCGCGGCGGCCGCGGCCTCGTCGGCGCCCGCCACCTCGTCCGCGGGGTCGGCGTCGTCGTCCGCCTCGAGCAGGAGCGGCAGCTTGTCGCGGAACGTCCGCTCGCGACGCACGGCGTCCAGCGCGCGCCGCTTGGCCGCGGTGGTGAGCCAGGCGGCCGGGTTGCGCGGGACGCCGTCCTCGACCCAGCGCACCAGAGCCGTGGCGTACGCCTCCTGCACGCACTCCTCGGCGAGGTCGACGTCGCGCGCGACGCGCACCGTCGCGGCGAGCAGCAGGGCCCACTCGCGACGGTGCACGTCGGCGATCACCGCCTCGACGGTGGAACGGTCACGCACCGGGCGCCTCGACGACCCCGCCGGCCGCGACCGGCCGCACCTCGACGGTGCCGCCGTGCACCGCCGACGGGCACCGGCCGGCGATCTCCAGCGCCGCGTCGAGGTCGGGCGCCTCGACGACGTAGATGCCCGCGATGACCTCCTTGGCCTCGGCGAACGGCCCGTCGGTGACGGTGTCGCCGCTGACCGTCGTCGCCGTCTCCGACGGCTGCAGCGCGAACGCCGCCGTCATCACGCCCGCCCGGGCCAGGTCGTCCGCGTGCCGGTCGTGCTCCTCGCCGGAGCCGGCCACCGCGTTCTCGTAGAGCAGGATCGCGTACTGGGCCATGATCGTTCCCTCCATCGTGGTTCGTGCTGACACCTACTCGTCGAACGGCCCGGCGGAAATCGACAGGCGGAGCCCATCCTGTCGATCTGCCGGTCAGCAGTACACCGTCCCCATGAGCTCGCGGACGTCGGCGAGCGTGCGGTCGGCGACCTCGTTCGCCCGCGCGTTGCCCCGCGCGAGGACGTCGCGGACGACGGCCGGACCGTCGGCGGCGAGCGCGGACCGCCGCTCGCGCAGCGGCCGCAGCCCCTCCACCACCGCCTCCGTCACGACCGCCTTGAGACGCCCCGCGCCCGCGTCGCCCACCTGGTCGGCCAGCTCCTGCGGCGTCATGCCGGCGAAGTGCGCTCCGATCCGCAGCAGGTTCGCCACCTCGGGCCGCCCGTCCGGGTCGTAGGCGATGTGTCGGTCGGAGTCGGTGCGGGCGCGGCGGAAGAAACGGACCGTGTCGTCCTCCGAGGCCCGCAGCTCCAGCGCGTTGCCCCGCGACTTGCTCATCTTGGCCCCGTCGTTCCCCAGCACCGTCAACGACGGCGTGAGCAGCGCCTCCGGCTCCGGGAAGTACGGGCTCGCGGCCGCGTAGCGCTGGTTGAACCGGCGCGCGACCGTCCGCGTGGTCTCGAGGTGCGGCAGCTGGTCCAGCCCCACGGGCACGAGGTTGCCGTGGCAGAACAGGATGTCCGCGGCCTGGTGCACCGGATAGGTGAACAGCAGCCCGGACATGCCGCGGCCCTGCCGCTTCTCGGCGTCCGCGGCCTCCGCCTTGACGGTGGGGTTGCGCTCCAGCTCGGCCACGCTCACCAGCGACAGGAACGGCAGGAGCAGCTGGTTCAGCGCCGGCACGGCCGAGTGCGTGAAGACGGTGCTGCGGGCGGGGTCGATGCCCGCGGCGAGGTAGTCGAGCACCACCTCGCGCACGACGGCGGGCAGGTCGCCGGCGTCGTCCCGGTCGGTGATGACCTGGTAGTCGGCGACGACGAGGACCACCTCGACCCCGGCGTCCTGCAGCCGCACCCGGTTGTCGAGGGTGGCGAGCAGGTGGCCCAGGTGCAGGGCGCCCGTCGGGCGGTCGCCGGTGAGGACGCGGAACCGGCCCGGGTCGCGGGCGATCTCGGCCTCGATCTCGGCCGAGCGGGCCTGCGCGACGGCGGCGCTCGCGGTGGCCGCGGGCGCGACGGCGGGGGCCGGGGTGGATCCGGGGACGGCCGGCGCGGTGGGGGCGGTGGGGGCGGACAGGACGGACATGGTGCGGCTCCTTCTCAGGGTTCGCCGCCCGTCGGTCCGGCCCGGACACGAGAACGTCCCGGCTGCGACAGGCAGCTCGGGACGGGTGCTGGTGGGCGCGTCGGGTCACGGCTGCGGAGGCAGCCACCACCAGCACGCGCGCATCGACATGCCGCCATCGTACGCCCGTCGCGCCCGAGGTCCGGCCGGTGGCGGCCCCGCGACCAGGCAGAATGTGGCGGTGATCCGTTGCCTGTTCGCCCTGTCCCTCGGCGTCCTGGCGGCGTCGATCCTCGGTGACGCCCTCACGGGCGACGCGCTCTACACGACCCTGCTGATCGTGTCGATCGTCGTGGCCAGCATCTGCCTGCCGCTGACCATCATCGGCAGCGTCGTGGGGTCGATGGGCGTCACCAACCCCCGGCAGGTGGCCGCGGCCCGGGCGGCCGGACGCACGACGCTGGCCCGCGTGGTGCGCATCGACGCGACCGGGTCCAGCGTCAACGACCAGCCCGTGTGCGACGTCGAGCTGCTGGTGGTGCCGCGCCAGGGCCGCGGGCCGTACCGCACCACCACCCGACGGGTCGTGAACCTGGCGCACCTGCCGTCCATGCAGCCCGGGGCGGTCCTCGTCGTGACGCAGCTCGACCCCGAGCGCCCCGAGGTCGCGATCGACGACTCCCCCGCCCCCGAGTGGGCGGCCCGCGCGGCGGACGACCGGCAGGTGCGCGAGGCGCCCCTCGCCGACGTCTGGGCGGCCCCGCGCCAGGGGCGGGCGCCCGGCTCGATCCGGCGCGTCCCGTTCGTCGTCTTCCCGGTGCTGGCCGTGCTGGGCGGCGTCGCCGCGCTCTACCCGGCGTGGGCCGAGGCCGCCCAGCTGCTCCGGGGCAGCTCGATCGACGAGATCCGGGCCGAGAGCGACGCCGCGGCCGCCGCCGAGACGTCCATGCTCACCCCCGGCAACCTGGCGCCCGCGATGGAGGCCGTCCTGGCCCTGTCCGGCCCGGACGTCACCGACGTGGGCGTGTACGACCAGTTCGTCGTCGTCACCGCGCCCACGTCGCCCGGCGCCACCACCACCGACGAGTGGCAGTACCGCGACGGCTCCGCGGAGCGCACCGGCCCGTCGCTCATCCAGCCGGACCCGAAGGACGTGCCGGGCGAGCTGTTCGACGCCACCGAGGTCGACTGGGCCACGCTGCCCGGCCTCGTCGACGAGGCAGGGCGGCTCACCGGCATCGACGAGGAGGCTCCGTCCCTGCGCGTCGAGCGCAACGTGTTCGCGGACGAGAAGCCCAGCGCGCCCCGCGTCTCCGTCTCGACCTCCGACGACTACCACTCCGGCTGGGTGGACTTCTCCCTCGGCGGCGACGTCGTCGCGATGGGCGGCGGGGCGCCGGACTCCGAGGCCGCCGCGGCGGAGTGGGAGCGGAACGGCGAGAGCGGCTAGCCAGGCCGCGACGGCCGGGGTGGGAGAATCGGGCCGTGCCCGACCAGCCCGCCGCCCCGCCGTCCCCGTTCGCCCACGTCGTCTACTACGAGCCGCGGATCCCCGGGAACACGGGCTCGGCCATCCGGCTGGCGGCCGTCACCGGCGCCCGCCTGCACCTCGTGGAGCCGCTCGGCTTCGACCTGTCGGAGGCCAAGCTCAAGCGCGCCGGCCTCGACTACCACGACCTCGCCGTCATGGACGTGCACCCGTCGTTCGACGCCGCGCTCGACGCCCTGCCGGGCGCCCGCGTCTTCGCGTTCACCGCGCACGCGACCACCACGTACACCGACGTCGCGTTCCGGCCCGGGGACGTGCTGCTCTTCGGGCCCGAGCCCACCGGCCTGCCCGACGAGGCGATGGAGCACCCGCGCGTCACCGACCTCGTCAAGATCCCGATGCTGCCGGGTCGGCGCTCGCTGAACCTCACCAACGCCGCATCGATCGTCGTCTACGAGGCGTGGCGCCAGGCGGGCTTCGCCGGCGCGTCCTGACCCGCCGCCGGCCGCCTTGCGCGACCGGGGGCGCCTGGGATGCTCGGCACATGACCCCGCCGAGCCGCCCCTTCCCGATCGCCTCCGAGGCCGCGCCCGGCCTGGTCCTGCGCTGGGCGGGCCCGACCGTCGCCGCCCCCGACCTCGACCACCTCGCCGTCGACCTCGTCAACGCAGGCACCGAGCCCTGGGCGGCGCGGAAGGACCAGCACCTCCTCGCGGTGGGTCTGCTCCGGTCCGCCGGGGAGGAGCGCGACGGCTTCGCTTTCGCCCTCTTCGGCAGCCAGCGCTTCGCCGTCCCGCTCGGCCCCGGCGACTACGCGCGGCTGCCGGTGCAGATCGGCGGCGGCGAGTGGTCTCGCGCACGGCCCGGCCCGACGCTCGTCGACGCTGTGCTCCCCGGGATCGGCCTCGGGACGGAGGCTCCCCTGAGCGTGGACCTGACCGCCGACGACATCGCGCGGCGACGCACGGCCGCACCTGCACGCCGGGACCCGGGCGACCTCGACCGTGCGGCACGGGACCAACTCGCCACGATGTCGACCCTGCTCGCCGCCCGGGGCCGGCTGACGGAGGTCATCGACGCCGTCCTCTCCGCCGGCTCCGACGACGACGCCGTCGCCCGCGTCGCCGCCCTGCTCGGATGCGACGAGGAGCGCGCCGGGCTCGTCGTCCGTACGGGCATCGTGCGGTACCGGGACGCGGCGCGGCTGGAGGCCGAGGTCACGGCCCTGCGCGAGCGGCTGGCCGACGCGGACTCCTGACCGCGCCACGCCGGCGTCCGGTGCTCCCCCGGTTGTTGCCCCGGCGAATCCGTGATGCGGTGACACCTGCACGACGCCATCCACCGAGAGACAAGGACGTCTTCGATGTCAGCGCTGTCACGACCATGCCGTGTCGTCTACGCCGCCCTGGCCGCCGCGGCCACGGCCCTCGCCGGGCTCGCCGCCGCCCCCGCCTCCTCGGCCGGGGCCGACGAGATCGAGGTGCACGGCCTCAAGGGCGAGTACTTCGCGGCCTCCGCCCCCGACGCCCACGACTTCGCCGAGCTCGGCGGCGTCGCCCTCGACCCGAACATCGACCTGCCCAACCTGGTGCCGACCTTCGAGTCGCTCACCGGCCAGGGCGAGCACACCACCGCCCGGTGGACCGGGAACCTCACGGCCCCCGCGACCGGCGACTACACGTTCTACGCCATCGGCGACAACGGCTTCCGGATGTTCCTCGACGAGGAGCCCGTCATCGACCACTGGGTGGGCGACTGGGACGTGGAGCAGACCAGCGAGACCGTGCACCTGGAGGCCGGCGAGGCCCACACGTTCCGGATGGAGCTGTTCCAGGACGTCGGCGGCGCCAACCTGTTCCTGCGCTGGTCCGGGCCTGGGATCGACAAGCAGGTCGTGCCCACCTCGGCGTTCACCCCGCCGGATGACTACGAGGTCTTCCCCGTGGAGCTGACCACGCAGAAGGAGGGCACGCTCCTGACGGCACGGTTCGAGGAGCCGGTGTCCGACCTCGGCACGCTCACCGACCACCTGACCGTCGAGGCCGACACCGTGCCCATGCCGGTCGAGGACGTGGCGGTGGACCCGAAGGACGACACGAAGGTCCAGGTCTCGCTCTCCGCGCCGGTCCAGCAGGGACAGCGCGTCCGGTTCGACTACGACGGCGAGGGCGGCCTCGTCGTCGGCGGCGAGCCGGTGCCCGCGATCCTGCGCGACGCCACCAACGAGTCGACCCACCGCCTCCTGACCCCGTGGGGCGAGAAGCTCGACCGGAAGCACCCGCTGCCCGAGTACCCGCGCCCGCAGCAGGAGCGCGCGCAGTGGCGCAACCTCAACGGGCCGTGGCAGTTCGAGGCCGCCGAGGCGGGCGCCACGCCGACGTTCGGCGAGGACCTCGACGAGCGGATCACCGTGCCGTTCCCCGTCGAGTCCCAGCTGTCCGGGATCGAGCGCCACGAGGACCACATGGTGTACCGCAAGGAGGTCACCGTGCCCCGGGGCTGGCAGCAGCGGGGCCAGCGCGTGAAGCTCAACTTCGGCGCGGTCGACTACCGGGCCACCGTGTACGTCAACGGCGAGCAGGTGGCCGAGCACACCGGCGGCTACACGGCGTTCAGCGCCGACATCACGGACGCCCTGCGCGGCCGCGGCACGCAGGAGATCGTCGTCGCGGTCTCCGACACCACGGGGAAGAACCAGCCGCGCGGCAAGCAGGTGCAGGACCCGAGCGGCATCTGGTACACGCCGTCGTCCGGCATCTGGCAGACGGTGTGGATGGAGCCGGTGCCGGCGTCGTCGATCGACGACCTGCGCACCACCCCCGACGTCGAGGACGACAGCCTCGAAGTCGTGGCCGTCTCCGCCGGCGCGTCCGAGGACGCCGTCGTCACGGCCGTGGCCCGCGACACCCGCGGCAGGGAGGTGGGTCGCGTGAGCGGGCCCGCCGACGAGCCGCTCACGCTGGGGCTGACCGGCGGCACGACCCACCTGTGGAGCCCGGACGACCCGTACCTGTACGACCTCGACGTGACGCTGCGCGACGGCGCCACCACGGACCGGATGCGCAGCTACTTCGCGATGCGGTCGGTGGGCGTCGAGCAGGTGGGCGGTGTGCCGAAGATGGTCCTGAACGGCGAGCCGGTCTTCTCTCTCGCGATGCTGGACCAGGGCTTCTACCCCGACGGGCTGTACACGCAGCCGAGCGACGACGCGCTCGTCTTCGACCTGAAGGCGCAGAAGGACCTCGGCTTCAACGCGGTGCGCAAGCACATCAAGGTCGAGCCGATGCGGTGGTACTACCACGCGGACCGACTGGGCCTGATGGTGTGGCAGGACTTCGTCTCGGGAGACCTGACCGACGCCGCGGGCCGGCAGGCCTTCCTGGACCAGGGCAAGGCCGAGATGGCGCAGCTGCACAACTCGCCGTCGGTCGTGGGCTGGATCCCGTTCAACGAGGGCTGGGGCGAGTGGGACAGGGAGGTCACCGGCCAGATCGCCGACGAGGTCAAGGAGATCGACCCCACCCGAATCGTCAACGCCCACAGCGGCGTGAACTGCTGCGACTCCAAGGGTGACTCCGGCAAGGGCGAGGTGATCGACCACCACGACTACACCAACACCGACCCGCCGTTCCCCGACGAGACCCGGATGGCGATGGACGGCGAGCACGGCGGGTTCACGCTGCGCACGCCGGGCCACCAGTGGCCGGGCGCGCCGGCGGCGATCTACAGCGGCGTCGCGGACAAGGCCGCGCTCACGAAGAAGTACGTCGACAACACGCGCGAGTTCTACCTCGCCCGCGCGGGTGACGACCTGTCCGGCTCGATCTACACGCAGGTCACCGACCTGGAGACCGAGCTCAACGGGTTGTGGACCTACGACCGCAAGGAGATCAAGGTCGACCCCGGCCCGGTCCGGGCGATCAACGAGCAGGTGATCGAGGCGGGCGCGAACGCCGGCCGCTGACCCACGACAGTGCGAGGGGCGTCCGGGCGCGTGCCCGGGCGCCCCTCGTCGTCGCCGGCGTGCGGCTAGGCCTGGGCCGGCGCCAGCACCTCGACCCGGTTGCCGGCGCCGTCGCGGGTGTGGAACCGGACGTAGCCGGTGAACGACGCGCGCTCGGTCCGGTCGACGTCGAAGCCCGCGCTCTCGAGCCGGTCCGCGACGGCGTCGAGCGTGGCGACGTCGTCGACGACGAGCGCCGGGTGGGCCTTGCGCGCCGGGGCGAACAGGTCCTCGACGCCGACGTGGATCTCGGCGACGACCGCGCCCGCGTCGTCGTAGCCACGGAACCAGCAGCCGCCGCGGCCCGCCAGCTCCGGCGGCTTCGGCACCTCGGTCAGCCCGAGCCCGGCGCCGTAGAACGCGCGGGCGGCGTCCTCGCCGCCCGCGGGGCAGGCCACCTGGACGTGGTGCAGTCGCATGTCGTCTCCTCGTCGTCGAAGTTTCTCGACGTCAAGATACTTCACGTCGAGACTTCCAGGGCCCTCGCCGGCGCGAGCTCAGCCCTCCAGCAGCCAGGTCGCCGCGCGGCGCAGCAGCTCGGCGTGCGACGGCGAGTCGTAGGAGCGGCCGTCGTGACCGAGGCCGGAGTACACGGTGCGCCCGCCGTGCCCGTCGGCGACCCACACCGCGGGGTGCCGCTCGCCCTCGTCGTCGACCACCCACCCCAGCACCTGCGACGTGGGCGCCACGCGCAGCCGGCAGTAGCGCTCGTCGACGACGTCGACGGACCCCAGGCCCTCCGTGATCGGGTGGGCGCCCACGGCGAGCGGCACGGTGGTCGGC
The DNA here is from genome assembly GCF_053608125.1 of Isoptericola sp. NPDC055063. Classification (NCBI taxonomy): domain Bacteria; kingdom Bacillati; phylum Actinomycetota; class Actinomycetes; order Micrococcales; family Promicromonosporaceae; genus Isoptericola; species Isoptericola sp. NPDC055063. Next base: position 12,939 of record NZ_JBSGUW010000004.1, read on the forward strand.
CCGAGCGGCGGGTGCATCGAGGCCCCCGGCACCCACCGGCCGCCGAGCACCTCCTCCCAGGCGGGGTGGTCGCCGAACGCGTTGGCCGCCTGGTGCACGGCGAGGATCCGGCCGCCGGCGCGCGCCCACGCGTCGAGGCGCGCGTGGAACGGCGCCCACGCCGCGTCGTCGGGGCCGATGCCGGCCTCCCGGAGGCCCGGCCACGGGCTGCCCGCGTTGACGACAAGCAGGTCGACGTCGTCGAGGTCGTCGAGCGCGTCGGGGAACGTGCTGCGCACGACGACCTCAGGGGCGCCGCCGCCGACCTCCAGCGCCGAGAGCACCAGCGCCAGCCGGTGGGACGTCGCGGCGTGGTCGTGCCAGGGGTCCTCGTGGCGGCCGCGGCCGGCCAGGATCAGGATGCGTGCGTTCGAAGCGGAGGTCACGGGCCCTGAGCGTGGCGCAGACGCCGCGCGCACGCCACCGCCCACGCAGACGAGTTTCGCCCTTCGTATTGAGTAAATGCCCGAGTTGTGGTCTGGTGTGCTCCGAAAGACAACGCTGTCAGTCGGTGGCGAACCCTGCCGCCCCGAGCCACGAGGTCACTGATGCCTTCACGCCCGACCACCCCACCCCCGACCCACCCGCCGCGGCCCCGCGCCACCTCGCGCGCCCGCTGCCTGCAGCTCACCGTCTCCCCCGTCCTCGCGCTCGCGCTCGGCGCCACCGGCGTCGGCGTCGCGGGCGTCGCGACGGCGGCCCCGGCCCCGGCCGGCGACGGCGGGTCGTTCTTCACGTCGTTCGAGCCCGACGACCCGCAGCCCACCTGGGACAGCGAGGCCGAGCAGGGCCCCGACGGCCCCCGCTCGTCGGGCGTCGTCGGCACCACCGTGCTGGAGCGCAGCCCCAGCACCCCGGTCGGCGACAACCTGCTGGGCGACGCGACCGACGCCCTCGCCTGGGAGGGCCCGTTCCAGAACGGCGTCGGCAACGTGCCCGGCACGCTCGAGCCGACCTCCGCGACCGGCGACTCCGCCATGCACTGGGCGATGCAGTCGGCCGGCGAGACCTGGGTCCAGGTGCCGCTGCCCGACCTCGAGCGCGGCGTCCCGATGCGCGCGTCGGTGACCCTCAGCGGCAGCGGCACCGTGTTCCTCAACGTCTACGACGGCAACCGCGACGTCGGTGGCGAGGAGGTCACGCTCACGGCCGAGCCGAAGACCGTGACCGTCGACATCGCGCGCCCGGCCAGCGGCGGCGGGCGCCCGCAGTTCCAGGTCCGCACGCACAACAGCGGCGCGCTCGACGTCGAGATCGCCGACGCGTCCGTGCAGCGGCTGAAGCCCGGCACGATCGACTTCCCCGGCGACGTCACGGGCTCCGTCACGAAGGTGACCGCCAGCGGCGAGAACGCCCCGAACGAGGTGGCCGCCAACCTGGCCGACGGCGACGTCAGCACCAAGTGGCTGGTCGGCTCCCGGACGCCGTCGGTGACCTACGAGCTCGAGCAGGCCGCCCCCGTCGCGACCTACGCGCTCGCGTCGGCGGGCGACGCCCCCGACCGCGACCCGCGCTCCTGGAAGCTCGAGGGCTCGAACGACGGCGACGCCTGGACGACGCTCGACACCCGCACCAACCAGGGCTTCGCCGAGCGCCTCGAGACCCGCCGGTACACCGTCGAGAAGCCGCAGTCGTTCCGCTTCTACCGCCTCAAGGTCACCGAGAACTCCGGCAGCGACGGCACGCAGCTCGCCGAGTGGCTCGTCTCCACCGAGGCCGCCCCGGCCACCCCGATGGCGACGACGCTGGGCACCGGCCCGGCCAGCGCCTACGCCGCCAAGACGCAGGCCGGCTGGACCGGCACGCACGCCCTCCGCTACGCGGGCAGCCAGACCGCCGAGGGTCGCGGGTACGCGTACAACCGCGTGCTCGACGTCGACGTGCCCGTCGGCGAGGACACGCAGCTGTCGTACAAGGTGTTCCCCGAGGCGTCCGAGAAGGACCAGTCGTACGCGAGCACCCACGTCGCCGTCGACCTCGCGTTCACCGACGGGACCTACCTCAGCGACCTCGCGGCCACCGACGGCCACGGCTTCGCCCTCGACCCCCAGGGCCAGGGCGACGCGAAGTCGCTGTACGTCAACCAGTGGAACGCCGTGCAGAGCGACCTCGGCGCCGTCGCCGCCGGCAAGACGGTCGACCGCGTCCTCGTCGGCTACGACGACGCGGCCGGGCCCGCCGACTTCAGCGGCTGGGTGGACGACATCTCCCTCGCCGACGCGCCGCCGCAGAACACCTCCGAGCACCCCTCGGACCACGTCCTGACGACGCGCGGCACCAACTCCACCGGCGACTTCTCACGCGGCAACAACATCCCCGCCACGGCGGTGCCGCACGGCTTCAACTTCTGGACTCCGTCGACCGACTCCGGGTCCACGAACTGGCTGTACGCCTACCAGAAGGACAACGACGGCCAGAACCGGCCGCAGATCGAGTCGTTCAACCTGAGCCACGAGCCGAGCCCGTGGATCGCCGACCGGCAGATGTTCCAGGTGATGCCGTCCGCCGCGACCGGCACGCCGGACGCGACCCGCTCCGTGCGGGCCAAGACCTTCAGCCACGACAACGAGACCGCGCGCCCGTACTACTACGGCGTCACGTTCGACGACGGCATGAAGACCGAGATCGCGCCCACCGACCACGCGGCGATGTTCCGGTTCACGTTCACCGGCGACGAGTCGAACGTCCTGTTCGACAACGTGCGCAACGACGGCGGCCTGACCCTCGACCCCGAGACCGGCACCCTGTCCGGCTACACGGACGTCGCGGGCGGCAGCCAGAGCAACGGCTACAAGCGGATGTACGTCTACGCGACGTTCGACCGGGCGGCCACCGCGGGCGGCAAGCTCGACCCGGGCGGCCGCGACAAGGTGGCCGGCTACCTGACGTTCGACACCTCGACCACCAAGACGGTCGAGATGCGGATCGCGACGTCGCTCATCGGCGTCGAGCAGGCCGAGCACAACCTGGACCTCGAGATCGCCGGCGACGACACGTTCGAGCAGGTGCGCGACCGCGCGCAGGACCTGTGGGACGCCAAGCTCGGCGTCATCGACGTGGAGGGCGCCTCCCAGGACCAGCTCACCACGTTCTACTCGAACCTCTACCGCCTGAACCTCTACCCGAACTCCGGGCACGAGAACGTCGGCACGGCCGCCGACCCCGAGTGGAAGCACGTGGACCAGTCGGGCACGAGCCTCGACCCCGCGCCCGCGGGCACCACGGCCACGAAGACGGGGGCGAAGGTCGTCGACGGGAAGGTCTACGTCAACAACGGCTTCTGGGACACCTACCGCACCACGTGGCCCGCGTACTCCCTGCTCTACCCGGGGGACGCCGCCGAGATGGTCGACGGGATGACCCAGCAGTACGACGACGGCGGCTGGGTCTCGCGCTGGTCCGCCCCGGGCTACGCGAACTCCATGACCGGCACCAGCTCCGACGTCGCCTTCTCCGACGCGCTGAACAAGGGCGTCGACGACATCGACGTCCAGCGGGCGTACGACGCGGCGCTGAAGAACGCGTCCGTGGCCCCGCCGAACGAGCACGTGGGCCGCAAGGGCCAGGAGCAGGCGACGTTCCTCGGGTACACGCCCGCCTCGACGCACGAGAGCGCGTCGTGGTCGCTGGAGGACTACCTCAACGACTACGGCATCGCGACGATGTCGAAGACGCTGCTGGACTCCACCGACGCCTCCGACCCGCGCCACCAGGAGTACGCGGACAACTACGAGTACTACCTGAACCGCTCGCAGAACTACGTGCGCCTGTTCGACCCGGAGACCGGCTTCTTCCGGGCCAAGGACGCCGACGGCGACTGGTCGCAGTCGGCCGCCGACTTCGACCCGCGGGAGTGGGGCAGCCCGTACACGGAGACCGACGGCTGGAACTTCGCGTTCCACGCCGTCCAGGACCCCCAGGGCCTGGCGAACCTGTACGGCGGGCGGGACAAGCTCGCCGACAAGCTCGACGAGTTCTTCAGCACGCCCGAGACGGCGCAGTTCCCCGGCGCGTACGGCGGCGTCATCCACGAGATGCGCGAGGCCAAGGCCGTCCGGATCGGCCAGTGGGGCCTGAGCAACCAGGTCTCGCACCACATCCCGTACCTGTACGACGCCGTCGGCCAGCCGTCGAAGACGCAGGAGATCGTCCGTGAGGCGCTCGCCCGCGGCTTCGTGGGCAGCGAGATCGGCCAGGGCTACCCGGGCGACGAGGACAACGGCGAGATGTCCGGCTGGCAGGTCTTCAACGCGCTCGGCTTCTACCCGCTCCAGGTGGGCAGCCCCACCTACGCGATCGGCTCCCCGCTGTTCACGAAGGCGACGATCCACCTCGCCGGCGGCAAGGACCTCGTGCTCAGCGCGCCGGAGAACAGCGCGAAGAACATCTACATCCAGGGCGTCACCGTGAACGGCAAGCCCCAGACGTCGACGTCCTTCACGCACGAGCAGCTCACCGCGGGCGGGACGATCGAGTTCGACATGGGCCCGACGCCGTCCGCGTGGGGCACCGGCGACGACGACGCCCTCCCGTCGATCACGCAGGGGGACGACGTGCCCGACCCGCTCGCCGACGTCACCGGCCCGAAGAAGGGGACGGCCAGCACGGACGACGCCGTCGCGAAGGCCGGCGCGCTGTTCGACGACACGTCGGCCACGTCGACGACGTTCACGTCGGCCAAGCCCTCCGTGGCCTACGAGCTCGAGGGGCGCACGGCCCGCGTGACCATGTACACGCTGACCTCCGCCTCCGAGCAGGGCGCCGACCCGAAGGCCTGGACCCTGCAGGGCTCGGCCGACGGCAAGAAGTGGGTCACCCTCGACACCCGGCGCGGGCAGAAGTTCGCCGAGCGTCAGCAGACGCGGGCGTTCTCCGTGGCCGACCCGGGGATCTACGGGCACTACCGGCTCGTCGTGACCTCCTCCCAGGACAAGGCCACCTCGCTGTCCGAGGTGGAGCTGCTGGCCCACCAGCCGCGCGTCGCGGAGATCGCCGACGTCGTCGATGCCGCCCGGCACGACAAGCTGATCCCCGCGCGCACGGCGCGGGAGCTGGGCGACGTCCTCGACGCCGCCCGGGCGGCGGAGGCCGAGGGCGACGCCGACGGCGTCCGTGCCCAGGTGCGCGCGCTCAAGGCCGTCATGGACACGACGCCGGAGAGCCGCCTGCCCGACCGCGTGCGCGAGGACCTCGAGCTGGTCGTCTCGCAGTGGGTCGGCGACGGCGAGGGCCTCGACCTCGCCCGGGCGCAGATCGGCGACCTGACCCGCAGCGGCGACGTCAACAAGGGCCTCTCGCGCACCCTCCTCGACCTGGTCGACGAGGCGCAGGACGCCGCCGACGGCAACCACGCCGCCCCGCTCGCGAAGGCGCTGGCCGACCTCCGCTCGACCGTCGCCGACGCGAAGGAGAACAAGGTGAGCAAGCTCGCGAAGGCGGCCCTGCTGCCGCTCCTGGACGAGCTGATCGCCTCCCCGCCGTCGACCGTGCGGGCCACCCGCGCGGCCGAGGTGCTCATGGGCGACTACGACACCGGCAAGGCCTGGTGGCCGTCGAGCTGGTGGAACTCCGCCGTCGCGACGGAGACCGTCATCGAGTACATGCAGCGCACCGGCGACCTGAGCTACCTGCCGCAGGTGGAGCGCACGTTCGAGCGCAACAAGGGGAAGTTCCCCGCGGGCGAGCTCTCCGGCGACGAGCTGTGGGGCAACTTCACCAGCCGCGCGATCGACGACTCCGAGTGGTGGGGCCTCGCCTGGGTCCAGGCGTACGACCTCACCGGCGACCAGAAGTACCTCGACATGGCGGAGACCATCGGCGAGTTCGTCAACGGCTACTGGGACACCAGCACCTGCGGCGGCGGCGTGTGGTGGGACGCCGAGCGCACGTACAAGAACGCCGTCACGAATGGGCTGTGGGTCCGGCTGAGCGCCGAGCTCCACAACCGCATCGACGGCGACACCACGTGGCTCGCCCGCTCCCAGGCCGGCTGGGACTGGATCACCTCCAGCGGCATGATCAACGCCGACGGGCTGGTGAACGACGGCCTGAACGGTGACTGCGAGAACAACGGCGGCACCGTGTGGACGTACAACCAGGGCGTGTTCCTGGGCGGCGGCCTCGAGCTGTACCGGGCCACCGGCGACGCGTCGGTCCTCGCGACCGTGCGCAAGCTCGCTGACGCCGGCACCACCGACCCGGAGCTGGTCACCGACGGGATCCTCACCGAGGAGTGCGACCCGGCCGGCACCTGCGACGACAACGCCAAGCAGTTCAAGGGGATCTTCCTGCGCTACGTGGGCGACCTCAACGACGCCCTCGACGACCACCCGTACCAGGAGTTCGTCGACCGGCAGGCGGGGTCCGTGTGGGCCCACGACCGCAACGGCGACGACCGCCTCGGCCTGCGCTGGGCCGGCGGCAGCGGGTCCGAGAAGGCCAACGTGTACGACTGGCGCACCCAGGCCAGCGCGCTGAGCGCCCTGCTGGCGAACATCCCGGCGACGGACGGCTGACCCCGCCCGTCACCACCCCGAGGGCCGTCGTCCGACCGGACGGCGGCCCTCGGTGCGTCCAGAGCCGGTCAGACCCACTGGTGGCGCAGGGCGTACCACCCGAGCTGGAGGCGTGTGGTGACCCGGGCCGCGTCCATCAGTCCGCGCAGGCGCCGCTGGACGGTGCGCTGCGACGTGCCGAGCTGCTTGGCCATCGCCGCGTCGGTCAGGCCGGCCAGCATGAGCTGGAGGAGCTGGGCGTCCTCGACACCCAGCTCCTGGTCCGCCCGGTACGGCCGGGCGTGCCGCCAGACGGCGTCGAACAGCGACTGCGCGAGCCGCGCGAGAGGGCCGCGCAGCACGACGGCCGCGTCCGGCGACACCTTGGCCAGCGCGACCGAGCCGTCGGCGAGGAGCACCTTCGGCACCTCCTCGTCGGAGATCCGCACCTCCTGGCCGGCGGCGAGCCACTCGTCGATCTTGCGCAGCGCCCCCGGCTCCTGGAGGAACAGGGCGTCGACGACGAACCGGTACTCCAGGTCGGGGCGGATCGTGGTCAGCCGGTGCAGCTCCGGCCCGAGGCCCGGCGGGCGCCAGTCCGGGTCGAGGGTCGCGACCACCGGGACCACCGTGTTCGTCCCGGTCTGGAAGGCGCAGAACGTCTCGCGCGCCCCCACCTCGAGCTGCGTGACGCGCGCGGCCTGCGCGTCGCCCTCCACCAGCTCCACCATCCCGTCGACCGAGGACGAGTCGCGCTGGGCGTGGAACGCCTCGACCAGCTCGGCGTAGGTGGTCTCGTCGCGGCGGAGCCGCTCGCGCGACCGCTCGACGACGGGGCGCAGCGCGACCTCCGGGGAGACCGCCCGCCATCGCCCCTCGCCCGTGCGCAGCAGCAGCTCGTCCGCGGCGAGGCGCTCGAACGAGGCGCGCACGGCCTCGACGTCCCGGCCCAGCGTCGCGGCCGCGGCCTCGGCCGTGCTGCCGGCGCCGGTCATCGTCAGCCGGTACACGGCCTCGTCGTCGTCCCGCAGCGTCGCGTCCAGGTCCCCCAGCACGTGGCGATTATCCGCCATGGCACGACCTCGCCAGGTGCCCCGGGGGCCCGGCCGCCCCGCCGTGCGTCACAGTGGGCCCACCGAAGGGAGACCGACATGAACCGTCATGCCCGGACACGCAAGGGCGTCACCGCCGTCGCCGCGCTCGCGCTGCTCGCCGGGGGCGCCACCGCCGCGGCGGCCGACGACGCGCCCCCCGCCGACACGCCCCCGGCGACGCCCCCCGAGGGCGCCGCGGCCGAGCCCGGCACCACCGCGCGGTTCACGCTCGTGACCGGCGACGTCGTCACCGCCCGCATCGACCCCGACGGCGACGTCGCCGAGGCGCGCATCGAGGGCGACGAGCAGGTCACCACCACCTACGTCGACGGCGACGAGACCTACCTCGTGCCGCCCGACGCGCAGCCCCTGGTCGACGCCGGCGTGCTCGACGAGCGCTTCTTCGACCTCGCGCTGCTGTGGCGCGACGGGTACGACGACGCCTCCCGCGACACGCTGCCCGTCATCGTGGAGCGCGCCGACGGAGCGGCACCCCGGGCGGCCGCCCGCGGCACGACCACCACCGTCGAGCTCCCCGCCATCGACGCGACGGCGCTGTCGATCGACAAGGACCGCGCGGCCGCCGCGTGGGCGGGGCTCGAGCCCGGCTCCGGGGCGCGCTCCGCGAGCGGCGTCGAGCGCCTCTGGCTCGACGCGAAGGTGCACGGCACCGCGGTCACCGACCTGCCGCCAACGGTCCCCCTCACCGGCGCGGACGCGGCCCACGACCTCGGCCTCGACGGCTCGGGCGTCCGCGTCGCCGTGCTCGACACCGGGTACGACCAGCAGCACCCCGACCTCGCCGGCCAGGTCGTCGAGTCGCGGAGCTTCGTGCCCGCGAGCGCCGGCACGATCCAGGACGGCAGCGGCCACGGCACGCACACCGCGTCCACCGTGGCGGGCACCGGCGCCGCCTCCGACGGCCGGTACGCGGGGATGGCTCCCGGCGCCGACCTCCTCGTGGGCAAGGTGCTCGGCGACGACGGGTCGGGCCTGACGTCCGGGATCCTCGCCGGGATGCAGTGGGCCGTCGACGAGGGCGCCGACGTCGTCTCGATGTCCCTCGGCGACTCGTCCGCCACCGCGTGCGTCGGGCCCGACGTCGACCTCGTCGAGGAGCTCTCCGACGAGGCGCTGTTCGTGATCGCCGCCGGGAACGAGGGCCTGCGCGGCCAGGTCTCGACGCCCGGCTGCGCGCCGTCGGCCCTCACCGTCGGCGCCGTGGACCGCGACGACGCGACCGCGTACTTCTCCAGCCGGGGCCCGTCCGTGGGCGGCGCGGCGGCCAAGCCCGACATCGCCTCCCAGGGCGTCGAGGTGGTCGCGGCGCGCACCGGCGGCGGCAGCGACCTGCCGTACGTGGCCATGTCCGGCACCTCGATGGCGACCCCGCACGTCGCGGGGGGCGCGGCCCTGGTGCAGCAGGCGCACCCGGACTGGACGCCCGTGCAGGTCAAGGACGCGCTCACGTCGTCCGCCGCGGCGACCGACGCCCCCGTGCTCGAGCAGGGTGCCGGGCCGATGGACGCCGGCCGCGCCGTCGGCCAGCCGGTCACGGCCCCCGCGGGCGTCGACCTCGGGACGTACGCGTCCCCGCAGGCGGGGCTCGACCCGGTGCGGCGCACGGTGACGCTCACCAACACGTCCGACGCCGACGTGGCTCTCCGGCTCAGCCTGCGCACGTTCGGCGACGACGGCACGGTCGTGCCGACGCCGGTCCTCGCCCTCGACAGAGGTCCGCGCCAGGTCGTGGTGCCCGCGCACGGGACGGCCGACGTCCCCGTCGTCGTCGACCCTGCGCAGCACGTCAAGGACGGCGCCTACGGGACCGTCACGGGCCGCCTGGTCGGCGTCGGCGCCGACGGCGTGCGGGTCACCGTGCCCGTGTGGGCGGAGCTGACGCCCCCCATGGCGACGGTGACCGTCGAGACGATCGACCGGCGGGGAGAGCCGGCCGACTCCTTCTCGAGCTTCCAGGTGATCGACGCCCAGCGCGGCAGGTCCCCGCGGTACGGGGTCGGTGACGGCAGCGTCCAGCTCTCCCTGCCGTACGGCACGTACGACTTCTCCGGCGTGATCCTCACCCGGGACGCGGCGGGCCACCACGGCCAGGTCGACTCCGTCACGCAGGTCGTCGACGACGGCGTGCGCATCGACGGCGACACGACCGTGCGGCTCGACGCCCGCGACGCCACGGAGCTCACGTGGCGCACGGACCGCCCCTCGGAGCCGCAGGGCTTCTCGATCGGCTTCACGTACGGCCTCGCGGAGAACGGCGCGATGCGGACCGGGACGCTCACCACCGTGCCCTCGTACGTGAACCACCTGTTCACGACGCGCACCCGGGTGGACGACCGCTTCACCTTCGAGGCGACGGCGCGGCTCGTCGCGCCGCGGCTGACGATGACCTCCTCGGGCGGCCGCACGGTCGACGACCTGCCCGTGGCGCTCGCCCCCGAGTTCGACGGCGAGGTCTCGGCCCCGCTCGTCTCCGTCGGCCCGGGCACCACGGCCAACCTCGAGGCCGCCGACGTCGAGGGCAAGGTCGTGCTGCTCGACGCGGCGTCGGCCGTCCAGGGCGGCAACACGCTGATGTGGGACCGCGCGCTCAAGGGCCGCGGCGCGCTCGGCGTCCTCGCGTACTCGTCGTCGGCGCAGGGCCGGATCACCACCTCGGGGGCCGGGGTGTCCCTGCCCATGGTGACGATCACCCGGGAGGACGGCGAGGCCCTGCTGGCCGAGGCCGAGGCCGGCCCGGTGACGATGACGTGGTCCGGGCAGCCGGTGGCGACCAGCCCGTACCTCTACAACGTGGCCACCGTTGTCGACGGCTCGGTGCCCTCGGGTCCCCAGCGGGTGCGCGACGTCGACCTCGCCACCGTGCCGACGCAGTACTCCTCGCAGGGCCTCGACTCCCGGCCCCTGTACCTGGACCTGGCCCTCGAGCTGCCCGGGGCGAGCGGGGTGTACGCGGGCGGGTCGATGCTCCCGGCCGCCGCCCCGCTGGAGCGCACCGAGTACTACACGGCGTCCGAGGACGTGCGGTGGACCACGATCACCCGCCTGACGACCAACCTGTCGAGCGCGGCGTCCTACGAGGGGCCGCGGACGTACCAGCCGGGCGTCGTCGAGCCGACGTCGTGGCTGCGCGCCCCGCTCGGCGCGGTGTCGAACACGAACGGCGTCCCGCTGGTCGAGCGGTCGCTCGACGGGCTGGCGGTGAGCCTGGGCGTCTGGGGCGACGCCGCCGGGCACGACTCGACCGGCCTGTTCATGGCCGACTCCTGGGCCCGCACGCTGTGGGTCGACGGCACGCGGGTCGTCCCCGCCGCGGGGACCTACGCCGTGCCGTCCGGGCGCAGCGAGGTGCACCTGCAGCAGACGTTCACGCGCCGCCCCGCCCCGGGCAGCGTCCTCGGGCTCGGGTTCACCACCGACTGGACGTTCCCGACCGAGCGCACGGCGCAGGGCACGCAGCCGCTCCTGGTGCCGCACGTCGACGTCGCGACGGACCCCACCGGCCGTGTCCCGGCCGGGCAGCCGGTGCGGGTGACGCTCGGCGCGACGTCGGACGCGACGCGCCGGCCGGTCGACCTGGCGACGGCGACGCTCCAGTACGCCACCGGGGCGCAGACCGCCCTCGCCCAGGTCACCGACTGGCGGGACGTCCCCGTGACGCGCGGGGCCGACGGGACCTGGACGGCCGAGGTGCCGAACGACCAGGCGGCCGGCGGGTTCGTGCACCTGCGGACGGTGCTGACCGGCGCGGACGGCGGCCGCGTGGAGCAGTCGATGCTGCGGGTGCTCTCCGTGGCGGGCTGATCCCGGCAGAGGTCGGTACGGAGCGCGGGGGGGGGGGGATGGGGGGGGAGGGGGAAGAGGAGGTGGGGGGCGGAGTGGTCGTCGTCGAAACGGCGTCAGTGCTGGGGTGGGTAGTGTTCTCGTCAGTGCTCATGGCGCCCCCCTCCGCGGCCTGACACATTTGGT
>NZ_JBSGUW010000004.1:24562-60280 GCF_053608125.1 Isoptericola sp. NPDC055063
GGGGTGTGGTGTTTGTGTGGGGGGGGTGGTCCGGGGGGGGGGGGGGGGGGGGCGGGCGGGCCCCCGCGGTCTCGTTCCCCCCCCCCCCCCCGCTCGCGCTATGTCCGCCCCGGGCCGTAGCCGGGGTTCCGCGGGCGCTCAGCCGGCGAAGGCCCGCACCAGCGCGTCGACGCGCAGGTCGTCGGCGTCGGCGGAGAGCCGGCCCGCCCGGTGCAGGGAGGCGAGGCCGTGCACGGCGCTCCAGAGCACCTCGGCCGCCGTGGCGGGGTCGGCCGGCGGCCGGCGCAGCCCGGCGAGCGTCCCGGCGATCGCCGCGAAGCCCTCCTTCATGACCGCCGGGGTGTCGTCCGCGGCGAACGGGACGACGACGGGCAGCAGGAACATCGCGTCGTAGGTGGCCGGGTGGCGCGCGGCGAACTCGAGGTAGGCCACCACGAGCGCGCGCACCCGGTCGGCGTCCGACCCATGCTCCCCCTGCGCCGCCGGCGCGAGCGCGGCCGCCAGCTCCTCGAAGCCGGCGAGCGCCACCGCCGTGACGATCTCGGTCCGCCCCCGCGGGAAGTGCCCGTAGAGCACCGGCTGGCTGTACTCGATCGCGTCCGCGAGCCGCCGCGTCGTCACGGCCTCCCACCCCTGCTCCTCGGCGAGGGCACGGGCCGCGGCGACGATGCGCTCCCGGCGCTCGGTGACCTGGCGTGCTCGGCGGGCGGCTGCGGGGGTCGTCATGACCTGACCCTAGCACCGCTAGCGAATCGCTGATATGTTCCCTAGCACTGCTAGATCCGTCGCTGAGGAAGAGGTCGTCATGGAGTGGTTGCCGATCGTCGCCGTCGTCGTCACCGGGCTGATGGTGGGGGTGGAGCTGTCGGTCGCATTCGTCATCAACCCGATCGCCGACGCCCTTCCCGAGGACGCGCGGGTGCTCGCCCGCGCCCACGGCGGCCGGATGCTCGGGCGCGCCATGCCGCCCTGGTACATCGGGTCGACGCTCCTCATCGCCGGCACCGCGCTGGTGACCACCGGAGCCGCCGCTCTCGCGTGGACGGCCCTGGCGCTGATGCTGGTGAGCGTCGTCCTGTCGATCACGTTGCTGGTCCCGATCAACCAGCGCGGCAAGACCTGGACGCCCGAGACGGCGCCGGCGGACCACCGCGAGCAGTCGACCCGCTGGGACCGCCTGCACCTGGTGCGGCTCGCCCTGATCGTCGGCGCGTTCGTGCTCGTGACCGTCGCCGCGGCCCGCTGAGGCACCGCGGCCGTCAGGCCTCCAGCAGCACCGCCGAGCCCTGGCCACCGCCGCCGCAGAGCGCGGCGACGCCGACGGACCCGGGCCCGAGCAGCTCCAGCCGCCGCGCCAGGTGCCCCACGACGCGGGCGCCGGACGCGCCGATCGGGTGCCCCAGCGCGATGGCGCCGCCATGGGCGTTCACCAGCTCCGGGTCGAGGCCGAGCATGTCCACCGAGGCGAGCACGACGGCGGCGAACGCCTCGTTGATCTCGACGGCGGCGAGGTCGCGCGGGGACAGGCCGGCCCGTTCGCAGGCCGCGGTGATCGCGTTGGCGGGCTGGGCGTGCAGCCCGACGTCGGGCCCCGCGACCAACGCGTGCGACCGCACCCGCACCCCGGTCAGGCCGCGGGCAGCGGCCACGTCGTCGGCCATGAGCACCAGCGCCGCCGCGCCGTCGGAGATCTGCGACGCGTTGCCCGCCGTGATCGTGCCGTCCTCGCGGAACGCGGGCCGCAGGCGCGCCAGCCCCTCGATCGTGGAGTCCGGCCGCACGCCGTCGTCCATGTCGACGACCACGGCGCCGCGGCGCCCGGGCACCTCGACGGGCACGATCTCCTCGGCCAGCAGCTCCGCCGACTTCGCGGCCCGGGTGTGCGACGCCAGGGCCAGGTCGTCCTGCGCCGCGCGGGTGTTCCACGCCGCGGCCGCCATCGCCTCGCCGTGCCGCTCCGTGCTGAGCCCCATCGAGTCCTGCTCGAAGGCGTCGGTCAGCCCGTCGTGCGCCATCGTGTCGATCAGCTCCACCGGGCCGAACTTCTGCCCGGCCCGCGAGCCCACCCACGCGTGCGGCGCGAGCGTCATCGACTCCATCCCGACGACGGCGACCACCTGCGCCTCCCCGCCCGCGATGAGCCGGTGCGCCTGCGTCACCGCCTCCGCCCCGGACAGGCAGACGGCGTTGAGCGTGATCGCCGGCACCGTCATCGGCACCCCCGCGCCGACGCCCGCCTGCCGGGCCGGGTTCTGCCCGGCGCCACCCTGCAGCACCTGCCCGCCCACGACGACGTCCACCTCGGTGGGCGCGACGCCCGCCGCCGCGAGCGCCCCCGCCAGCGCGTGCGCACCCAGCGCCGTCGCCGGCACGGTGGCGAACGCCCCGTTCGAGCGCACGAACGCCGTCCGCCGGTACCCCACGATCACGCTCATGACCTGATCCCCTCCTGCTCCAGCTCCACGAGGACCTCCGCCTCGGTGGCCTCGCGCACGTCGTCGACGCTCACCCCGGGCGCGAGCCGGCGCAGCACGAACGCGGCCTCCAGCCCGTGGTCGGTCATGTCCAGCACGGCGCGGTCGGTGACGATCCGGTCGACGACGCCCTCCCCCGTCAGCGGCAGCGTGCAGCGGCTGCGCAGCTTGGGGGTGCCGTCGCGGGCCACGTGGTCCATGAGCGCGACGATGCGCCGCGCGCCGACCACGAGGTCCATGGCCCCGCCCATGCCCTTGACGAGCTTGCCGGGCACGGTCCAGCTCGCCAGGTCGCCGGTCGCGGACACCTGCAGCGCGCCGAGGATCGCGATGTCGACGTGGCCGCCGCGGATCATCGCGAACGACGCGGCCGCGTCGAAGTAGCTCGCCCCCGGCACCGCGGTGACGGTCTGCTTGCCGGCGTTGATGAGGTCGGCGTCCTCGGTGCCCTCGACCGGGAACGGGCCGATGCCGAGCAGTCCGTTCTCGCTCTGCAGGGTGATCCCCACGCCCGGCGGCAGGTGGTTCGCCACCAGCGTCGGGATGCCGATGCCGAGGTTGACGTAGTCGCCGTCGTGCAGCTCGGCGGCCGCCACGGCGGCCATCTCGTCGCGCGTCCAGGTCATGCCGCACCTCCCGCCGTCGTCGCGTCCGCCGTGTCCTGTGCCCTGTCCGGCGCCGGGCGCACCGTGCGCTGCTCGATGTCCTTGACCCGCTCGCGCGCCAGCACGAGGCGGTGCGTGTAGATGCCCGGCGTCACCACGACGTCCGGGTCGATCGGCTCGTCGGTGATCTCCTCCGCCTCGACGACCGTGACCCGCCCGGCCGTCGCGACCACCGGGTTGAAGTTGCGCGCCGTGTACCGGTAGACGAGGTTGCCGAACCGGTCCGCGCGCCGCGCGTGCACCAGGGACAGGTCCGCCACGATGGCGCGCTCCAGCACGTACCGGCGGCCGTCGATCTCGTCGACCGGCTTGCCCTCGGCGACGGGGGTGCCCACCCCGGTGGGCGTGTAGAACGCCGGGATCCCCGCGCCGCCCGCCCGCAGCCGCTCGGCGAGCGTGCCCTGCGGCACGAACTCGACCTCGAGCGCGCCGTCCAGGTACTGCTGCGCGAACAGCTTGTTCTCCCCCACGTAGGAGGCGAGCACGCGCCGCACCTGGTCGTTCTCCAGCAGGATGCCCAGGCCCTTGCCGTCCACGCCCATGTTGTTGGACACGATCGTCAGGTCCGTCACCCCCGAGTCGCGCACCGCCTCGATGAGGTCGTTCGGGTTGCCGCTCAGGCCGAAGCCCCCGACGGCGATCGTCATGCCGTCGTGCAGCAGGCCCTCCAGCGCTGCCACGGCGCTGGGCTGCAGCCGGTCCGCCGTCCTCGACACCGTCATCGTGCTCCCCCGTTCTCCTCGACCGTACGTCCGTCGGTGCCCTGCTCGGCCTGCTCCGCACGCCGCAGCACCGCCTCGGCGTGCCGCAGGAGCGGCGCGTCGACCATCTGCCCGCCCACCGTGAGCACGCCGGCGTCGGCCGCCCCACCCCTCCCCTCGTCACCGGCGAGGTCGGCGAGAGCCTCCGCCCGCCCCGACGCCGCGGCGAGCACCTCGCGCGCCCGCTCCACCTCCGCCTCCGACGGCGCGAACGCCGCGCGCACCACCGCCACGTGGCTGGGGTGCACGCACAGCGACGCGACGAACCCGCTGGCCGCGGCGTCGAGCGCCTCGGCGCGCAGCCCGGCCAGGTCGTCGAGCTCCAGGTGCACGGCGTCGATCGCCGCCTTCCCCGCCGCGCTGGCGGCCAGCAGCACCGCGGACCGGGCGTGCCGGGCGACGTCGCGGTACCCGCCGTCGGCGCCCCGGCTGGAGGTGCCGTGCAGGGACGCCACGAGGTCCTCGGCCCCCCAGGCGAGCGCCACGACGTCGGGCCGCGCGGCCAGCGCGGGCGCCGCGAGCACTCCCGCGGCCGTCTCGCACAGGGCGACGACGGCGTAGGGGCGCCCGTCCGGCGCCAGCAGCGGGCCGACGAAGCGGCCGTCCGCCTTCGGCAGCATCACCGTGCGGTACGGCGTGCGCGCCAGGGCGGCCAGGTCGGCGTCGTGGTCCCGGGTGCCGACGGCGTTGACCCGCACGACCACCCGCCCGGGGTCGAGGGCCGCGTCGAGCGCGGTCTCCACCAGCGCGGCGCGGGCGGCCTCCTTGCGGCCGGGCGCGACGGCGTCCTCGAGGTCGAGGATCGCCGCGTCCGCGCGGTCCAGGGCCTTCGCGAACCGGTCCGGCCGGTCCGCGGGGCAGAACAGCAGCGCCGGGCCGAGGGTGAACGGGGCGGGGTTCACAGCACTCCCTCGCCGTGCTCCGCCGCGAGCCGGTGCTCGTGCTCCTCGTGCCCCTCGCGGGTCCACATCAGCATGGTGCGCACGGCCCGCGCCACGACGTCGCCGTCCTGGTTGCGTCCCACGTGCTCCACGGTGACGATCCCCTGCCCCGGGCGCGAGCGCGACGGCCGCCGGTCGGTCACCGTCGTCTCCCCGTACAGGGTGTCGCCGTGGAACATCGGGTGCGGGAACGCGACCTCCGTGAAGCCCAGGTTCGCCACGAGGGTGCCTCGCGTCAGGTGCGCCACCGACAGCCCCACCAGCGTGGCCAGCGTGAGCATCGAGTTCACCAGGGGGCGTCCGAACGGCTGCGTCGCCGCCCAGGCCGCGTCCAGGTGCAGCCCCTGCGGGTTCATCGTGACGGACGTGAACAGCACGTCGTCCGCCTCCGTCATCGTGCGGCCCGGCCGGTGCACGTACCGCACGTCGGTCTCCAGCTCGTCGTAGTACAGACCGCGCTGCACCTCGTCACGCATGGCGTGCCCCTTCCTCCGTGCCGAACAGGCAGTTGACACCCTGATGGGGCGTCGAACGACGCCATAACGGTGTCAGGTGCCTGTTCGGCACCCGGCCGGGGCTCACGACGCGAGCCCCAGGTCGCGGGCGATGATCATGAGCTGCACCTCGGTGGTGCCCTCGCCCACCTCGAGGATCTTGGAGTCCCGGTAGTGCCGGGCCACCGCGTTCTCGTTGAGGAAGCCGTAGCCGCCGAAGATCTGCGACGCGTCGCGGGCGTTCGCCATCGCGGCCTCGCCCCCCACGAGCTTCGCCACCGACGCCTCGGCCTTGAACGGCTTGCCGTGCACCTGCTTGAGCGCGGCGTCCAGCCAGCACAGCCGCGCCGAGTGCACGCGCGCCTGCATCCGCGCCAGCGTGAACGCGATGTGCTGGTTGCTGCCGATCGCGTGCCCGAAGACCTCGCGCTCCTTCGCGTAGCGCAGCGCCTCCTCGAGGCAGCCCTGCGCCGCGCCCGTCGCGAGCGCGGCGAAGGCGATGCGGCCCTCGTCGAGCGCGCGCAGGAAGTTCGCGTACCCGCGCCCCTGCTCGCCCAGCAGGTTCCCCGCGGGGACCCGGACGCCGTCGAGCGTCAGCGGGTGGGTGTCCGACGTGTGCCAGCCGACCTTGTCGTAGCTGGGGCCGACGACGAGGCCCGGCGTGCCCGACGGCACGAGGAACGACGAGAGCTCCTTGTGCACGCGGCCGTCCGCGTCGGTCCGCTCTCCCGTCACCGCCGTCACGGTGAGGACGCTGGTGATCGGCGTGCCGGAGTTGGTGATGAACTGCTTGGAGCCGTCGATCACCCACTCGCCGGTGCTCTCGTCCCGGCGTGCCGTGGTGCGCGTGGCCCCGGCGTCGGACCCGGCCCCCGCCTCGGTCAGCCCGAATGCCGCCAGCGCCCGGCCGTTCACCAGGTCCGGGAGCCAGCGCTGCTTCTGCTCCTCGGTGCCGTGCCGGAAGATCGGCATGATCCCCAGCCCGACGCCGGCCTCGAGCGTCACCGCGATCGACTGGTCCACTCGCGCGAGCGCCTCGACGGCGAGGCACAGCGAGACGTAGTCCTTGCCCTGGCCGCCCACGTCCACCGGGAACGGCAGGCCGAACAGCCCGAGCTCGCCCATCTGGGCGATGATCTCGACCGGCAGGCGCCGCTCGTTGTCGTAGCGGTAGGCGGCGGGCGCCACCACCTCGTCCGCGAACTCGCGCACCACGGCGCTGAGCTTCCGCTGCTCGTCGGTGAGCACGGTGGACTGGGTCTCGCTGATCATGACGCTCCTCGGGTGTCGGAGTGTGCTGCCGCGACGGCGGGGTCTGCCGGCGCGGGAGCGTGGTCTTCGGCGGTGTCGACGGGTGGGTCGACAGGCTGTTCGGTGGTCGGATCGACGACGGCGACGACCTGGTCGAGGCGCACCTGGTCGCCCGCGCGGACGTCGACGCGCACGACGCCGGCGACGGGCGCGAGCAGCGGGTGCTCCATCTTCATCGCCTCGACGACGACGAGGGGCTGGCCCGCCGCCACGACGTCGCCGTCCGCGACGGGCACCGCGGACACCGTGCCGGGCATCGCGACGCGCACCGCGGCGGACCGCGGCGTGCCGTCGTCGGCACCTCCGGTGAGCGCGCGCTCCGCCCGCCGCCGTGCGGCCAGCGCGGCGCGGTCGAGCACCGTGAACGACGGCGCCCGCCCGTCCACGTGCACCCACACCACCGCGGGCGTCGCTGTGAGCGGGCGATTGGCCCGTTCGGTCGGTGTGTCGAGGGCGTGTCTTCCGCTCACAGCAGCGACCAGCGGCCGGGTGACGCCGTCGACGGTGAGCAGGTGGCGGCCGTCGTTCGCGTCACCCGTCGGGCGCAGGGAGGCGCGGACCTGCGCGCCGTCGTCGAGGGTGACGACGGCGTCGTCGGGCGTCCCGGTGACCGCGACGGCGCACTCGGCGCCCGTCGCGTCGACGAGCGTCAGGCGCCGTGGCGCGGGCGCTCCGTTGAGGCGGAAGCCGTCGGCGGCCGACCACGGGCCGGTCGCCGCGAGCGTGGCGCCGTCGAGAGCGAGCAGCGCCGACGCCACCAGCCCCGCCGAGCTGTCAGAGCCACGTGGCGGTATACCCCGGCCTGACTCTGACAGCTGCGTGACGAAGCGGTCGATGAGGCCGGTGTCGAGACGTCCGGCGCGCACGTCGTCGTCGGCGAGCAGGTCGCGCAGGAAGCCGGCGTTGGTCTCGACCCCCAGCACGACGACGTCGGCGAGCAGCCCGTCGAGCCGCGCGACCGCCTCGGCCCGGGTGGGCGCCCAGGCGACGGCCTTGGCCAGCATCGGGTCGTAGTCGCCGGTCACCTCCGCGCCGGGCAGCAGCCCGCTGTCGAGCCGCAGGGGGGTGGCGCCGGGGCCGGCGGGGACGCCGGCGTCGTCGTAGCGCAGCACGCGGCCGGCGGCGGGCAGGAACCCGCGCGCGGGCTGCTCGGCGTACAGCCGGGCCTCGACGGCGTGCCCCCGCAGGGTGACGTCGTCCTGCGCGAGGCGGAGGGGCTCGCCCGCCGCGACGCGCAGCTGCAGCTCCACCAGGTCGAGGCCCGTGACCAGCTCGGTCACCGGGTGCTCCACCTGCAGGCGGGTGTTCATCTCGATGAACCAGAAGGTGCTCGGGTCGTCGCCGGGCGCCAGGAACTCGACGGTCCCGGCGCCCACGTAGCCGACCGACCGCGCCACCGCGCACGCGGCCTCCCCGAGCCGGGCGCGGGTCGCGTCGTCGACGGCGGGCGACGGCGCCTCCTCCACCACCTTCTGGTGGCGGCGCTGCAGCGTGCACTCGCGTTCGCCGAGGTGCACGACGGTGCCGTGGGTGTCGGCGAGCACCTGCACCTCGATGTGCCGCGGCCGCTCGACGAGCCGCTCGAGCAGCAGCCCGTCGTCGCCGAACGACGAGGCAGCCACGCGCCGGGCCGAGGCCAGCGCGCCCGGCAGCTCGTCCGCCGCGCGCACCACCTCCATCCCCTTGCCGCCGCCGCCCGCGACGGGCTTGACCAGCAGCGGGAACCCGACATCGGCCGACGCCCCTACCAGGGCCGCGTCGTCGAGACCGTCGTCGAGCGTGCCGGGCAGCACGGGCACGTCGTGGGACGCGACGAGCCGCTTCGCCGCCGCCTTGTCCGCCATCGTCTCCACGGCGGCGACGGGCGGCCCGACGAAGACGATCCCGGCGCGCTCGCACGCCCGGGCGAGCGCCGGGTTCTCGGACAGGAAGCCGTAGCCGGGGTGGATCGCGTCGGCGCCGGCCGCGACGGCGGCCGCGACCACGGCCTCGACGTCCAGGTAGCTCTGCGCGGCCGGCGCCGGTCCGAGCCGGACGGCGACGTCCGCCTCGCGCACGTGCCGGGCGCCGGAGTCGGCGTCCGAGTACACGGCGACGGACCGGATCCCCAGACGGCGCAGCGTGCCGATGACGCGGCACGCGATCTCGCCGCGGTTGGCGACGAGCACGGTGGTGAGCTCTCGAGTCCCCATCGCGATCACATCCGGAAGAGCCCGAAGCGGGGCTCGTCGTCGGGGGCGGTCGGGGAGCCTCCGGGCAACGGCGTGCGGGCGCACACGCCCAGCGCGAGGCCGAGGACCCTGCGGGTGTCGGGCGGGTCGACGATGCCGTCGTCCCACAGGCGCGACGTCGCGTGGTACGGGTCGCCGGCCACCTCGTAGCCGTCGCGGATCCCCGCGCGGAAGGACTCCTCCTCGGCCGGGTCCCACTCCTCGCCGCGGCGCGCGAGCTGGTCGCGCTTCACCGTGGCGAGCACGGACGACGCCTGCGCCCCGCCCATCACGGAGATCCGCGACCCGGGCCACGACCACAGGAAGCGCGGCGAGTACGCCCGCCCGCACATGGCGTAGTTCCCGGCGCCGAACGAGCCGCCCACGATCACGGTCAGCTTCGGCACGCGGGTCGTCGCGACGGCCGTGACCATCTTGGCGCCGTCCTTCGCGATGCCCCCCGCCTCGGCGTCGCGCCCCACCATGAAGCCGGAGATGTTCTGCAGGAACAGCAGCGGGATGCCGCGCTGGTCGCACAGCTCCACGAAGTGCGCCCCCTTGAGCGCCGACTCGCGGAACAGCACGCCCGCGTTGGCCAGCACCCCGACGGGGTGCCCGTGGATGCGCGCGAACCCCGTGACGAGCGTGGTGCCGTACTCCGGCTTGAACTCGTGCAGCTCGCTGCCGTCGACGATCCGGGCGATCACCTCGCGCGGGTCGTACGGCTGCTGCACGTCCACCGGCACGGCGGCGTACAGGCCCTGCGGGTCGACGACCGGCTCCCGGGACGGCGCGACGTCCCACGCCGGCTCGGGGTCGGGCGGCAGCGTGCTCACGATGTCGCGGACGATGTCGAGCGCGTGCTCGTCGTCCTCGGCGAGGTGGTCGACGACGCCGGACCGCCGGGCGTGCAGCTCGCCGCCGCCCAGCTCCTCGGCCGACACGTCCTCGCCGATCGCGGCCTTCACCAGCGGTGGCCCGCCGAGGAAGATCGTCCCCTGCTCCCGCACGATGACGGTCTCGTCGCTCATCGCGGGCACGTACGCGCCGCCCGCCGTGCACGAGCCGAGCACCGCCGAGATCTGCGGGACCCGCGCCGCCGACAGCTTCGCCTGGTGGTAGAAGATCCGGCCGAAGTGGTCGCGGTCGGGGAACACCTCGTCCTGCCGGGGCAGGAACGCGCCGCCCGAGTCCACCAGGTAGACGCACGGCAGCCGGTTCTCCAGCGCGATCTCCTGCGCCCGCAGGTGCTTCTTCACGGTGAGCGGGTGGTAGGTGCCGCCCTTGACGGTCGCGTCGTTGCAGACCACCATCACCTGCCGCCCGCTCACCAGCCCGATGCCGGCGATGACGCCCGCGCCCGGCCATGCCCCGTCGTCCACGCCGAACGCCGCGAGCGGCGCGACCTCGAGGAACGGGCTCCCCTCGTCGAGCAGCCGGGCCACGCGGTCGCGCGGCAGCAGCTTGCCGCGCGAGACGTGCTGGTCCCGCGCCCGCTGCGTGCCGCCGAGGGCGGCCGCCGCGGTGCGCTCGCGGAGCCGGTCCGCGAGCGCCCGCTGGGCCTCGTCGTTGGCGCGCGCGGCGTCGGCGCGGGGGTCGACGGTCGAGTCGAGGACGGTCACGAGGCCTCGCTCTCGGTCGGTGTGTCGGTCGGTGTGTCGGTCGCGGCGTCGCCGCCGAGCAGGAGGGCGAGCCCGGGGTCGGCGAGCACCGCGCCGAGCTCGGCCAGGAAGCGGGCGCCCTGCTCGCCGTCGACCACGCGGTGGTCGAACGTGAGGCTGAGCGTCGTCACCTGGCGCAGGGCTACCGCGCCGTCGTGCTCCCACGGGCGGCGGACCACCTGGCCGAGGCCGAGGATGGCGGGCTCGCCCGGGTTGAGGATCGGCGTGCCCGCGTCGACGCCGAAGACGCCGACGTTCGTGATGGTCAGCGTGCCGCCCGTCAGCCGCTCCGGCGTGGTGCGGCCGGCGCGGGCCGTCGTCGTGAGGTCCGCGAGCGCCGCGGCCAGGCTCGTGAACGACAGCGTGTCCGCCGCCGGCACGTGCGGCACCACCAGTCCGCGGTCCGTGGCGACGGCGATGCCGAGGTTCACGTGCGCGGGCCGCACGATCTCCGCCTCGCCGCCCGGCAGGTCCACCCAGCGGCTCGTCAGCGACGGGTGCTGCGGGAGCAGCGCGAGGAGGGCCCGCGCGACCAGGGCCAGCACGGTGATCCGCTGCCCGCCCGCCATCGGGTGCGTCTTGAGCCGGGCCAGCAGCTCCATGCTCGCCGTGACGTCCACGGTGAGGAACACGGACGCCTGCGGGGCCGCCGCGCTCGCCACCATCGCCGCGGCGGTGTACTTGCGCACCCCGCGCACCGGCGTGCGCGTCTCGCCGGCCGCCGCCGGGAGCGACGCAGCACGGGCCGACGACGGGGCCGCGGACGACGACGGGGCCGACGCCGCCTCGACGTCCTCGCGCGTGATGCGCCCGTGCGGGCCGGTGCCCGTGATCGTGGCCAGATCGAGGCCGCGCTGCCGCGCCAGGGCCCGGACCACCGGCGTCGAGCGCGGGCGTTCCGCGCGCCCGTCCGACGACGGCGCGGACGCGACGCCGTTCGCGGACGCCCCCGGGGCCGACGTCGTCGTCGCGGACGGTGCGGGAACGGCAGCGACCGGCACGTCCCGCCGCCGGCGCCGCGCCGGGCGACCCGTGCGCGCGGGCCGGGCACCGTACCCGACGAGGTTCGGCTCCGGGCCGTCCTCCCCCGCCGACCCCCTGGACTTGTCAGGGCCAGGTGCAGGTTCCGGTGCACCTGATCCTGACAGGTCGAAGGTGACCAGCGGCTCGCCGACCTCGACGGTCTGCCCCTCCTCGGCGTGCAGCACCCGCACGACGCCGGCGCACGGCGACGGCAGCTCGACGAGCGCCTTGGCGGTCTCCACCTCGGCGATCACCTGGTTGAGCTCGACGGCGTCGCCCACCGCCACGCGCCACTCGACGACTTCGGACTCGGTCAGCCCCTCGCCCAGGTCGGGCAGCTTGAACTCGCGCGTCGCCATCACGCTCCCACCTCCACGCCGGCGTCCGACGTCGCACGCCCGAGGGCGCGGTCGATGCCGACGAGCACCCGGTCGAGGTCGGGCACCTGGGTGCCCTCCAGCTTGGCGGGCGGGTACGGGATGTCGTACCCGGTGACGCGGACGGGCGGGGCCTCGAGGAAGTCGAAGCAGCGCTCGGTGGCGCTCGTGACGATCTCGGCGCCGACGCCCGCCTGCCGCGGCCCCTCGTGCAGCACCACCAGCCTGCCGGTGCGCCGCACGGAGGCGGCGACCGTGTCGTGGTCGATCGGCGACAGGGAGCGCAGGTCGATGACCTCGACCGAGACGCCCTCGTCGGACGCTGCGACGGCGGCGTCGAGCGCGGTCGCGACGTGCGACCCGAACGTCACCAGGGTGACGTCGGCGCCCGGCCGGACCACCCGCGCGGTGCCCATGGGGGCCGCGTCGTCGAGCGGCAGGTCAGGGTCCACCTCGCCCTTGACGTGGTAGAGCCGCTTGGGCTCGAAGAACACCACGGGGTCGTCGCAGGCGATCGCCTGGAGCAGCACCGTGGACGCGTCCTGCGGGTTCGACACCGACACCACGCGCAGCCCGGCCGTGTGCACGAAGTACGCCTCCGGCGACTCCGAGTGGTGCTCCGCCGCGCCGATGCCGCCGGCCACGGGGATGCGGATCGTCACGGGCAGCTTCACCGCCCCGTTCGTGCGGGCGTGCATCTTGGCGAGCTGGCTGACGATCTGGTCGAACGCGACGTACACGAAGCCGTCGAACTGGATCTCCACCACGGGCCGGTAGCCGCGGTACGCGAGGCCGACGGCGGTGCCGAGGATGCCGGACTCCGCGAGCGGCGTGTCCACCACGCGGCGCGGCCCGAACTCCGCCTGCAGCCCGTCGGTCACGCGGTACACGCCGCCGAGCCGGCCGATGTCCTCGCCGAGCACCATGACCGACGGGTCGTCGGTCATCGCGCGGCGCAGCCCGGCGCCGAGCGCCTTGGCGACGGTGAGCGTCTGGGTGGTCATCGGTCGCTCCCCTCGGCGAAGCCGGCCAGGAACGCCGCGTGCTCCGCACGCTCGGCGGCGACCGTCGGGTGTTCCTGCGCGTACACGTGGTCGAAGACGCTCAGCGGCGGCGGGTCCTCCAGGGCGACGACGCCGGCCCGCAGCTCGGCGGCCACGGCGTCCGCCACCCCGCGCACCCGCGCCTCGTCGTCGTCCGTGAGCAGGCCGGCGGACCGCAGGTAGGCGGCGAGCCGCGCGATCGGGTCGCGCTCGGCCCACGCGGCCAGCTCGGACGCGTCGCGGTAGCGGGTGGGGTCGTCGGCGGTCGTGTGCGGGCCCATGCGGTAGGTGACGGCCTCGACGAACGTGGGGCCGCCGCCGGTGCGCGCGCGGTGCAGCGCCTCGCGGGTCACGGCGAGGACGGCGAGGACGTCGTTGCCGTCCACCCGCACGCCCGGGACGCCGAAGCCCCCGGCCCGGCGCACCAGCGGCACTGCCGACTGCAGCGTCACCGGCTCGGAGATCGCCCACTGGTTGTTCTGGCAGAACAGCACCAGCGGCACCTGCCAGGTGGCGGCGAACACGAACGCCTCGTTGACGTCGCCCTGGCTCATCGCGCCGTCGCCGACGTACGCCACGACGGCCGCCGACCCGTCCTCACCCGGCTCGACGACGCCGCGCGCGACGTCGGCCTGGATCCCCAGCGCGTAGCCCACGCCGTGCAGGGCCTGCGCGCCGATGATGACCTGCGGCGTCGCCATGTTCACCGCGTACGGGTCCCAGCCCGACGCCGTGATCCCGCGCCACACGCGCAGCAGGTCCACCGGGGACACCCCGCGCTTGCGGGCCACGGCGTGCTCGCGGTAGCTGGAGAAGACGAAGTCGTCGCCCCGCAGCGCCGCGGCCGAGCCCACCTGCGCGGCCTCCTGGCCCTGCAGCGGCGGCCACAGGGCCAGCTCGCCCTGCCGCTGCAGCGCCGTCGCCTCGGCGTCCACGCGCCGGGCCACGACCATCTCCTCGTACAGCCCCAACAGGGTCGCCCGCGCCTCGTCGGTGCCCGCGTCGACGTCCGTCAGCCAGCGGTCGAGCCCCGCGTCGGGGTGTCGCACGCCCTTCTCGTCGAGGAGCCGGAGGGTGGTGTCCGCCCCGTCCCTCGTGCCGTCGTCGGTGCTGCCGGTCGTGCTCTGTGTCGTCGTGCCGTCCGTCGTTCCGGACGCCGTCTCCGTCCGCGCTCCGCCCGCTCGTGACAGGTCGTCGCGGGACGTCGAACCCATGGTGCTGGGCATCGTCGCCTCACCTCGCGTGTCGCCGGTAGCTCCTCGTCGAGCGCCGGATACCGCGAACGTAACGCCGCTCACAGGGCGCGACCAGCACCTCACGACGCACTGCGCAGAGTGCTCAGCCCTCCCCCGCTAGGCTGGTCGATGTGCGCAGCTACGACGCCGTGGACCTGAGTCTTCTGACGGCCCTCGCCGAGGACCCGAGGGCCACGATCGCCGCGCTCGCGGAACGCCTGAAGCTGTCTCGGAACACGGTGCACGCGCGGCTCGCGAGGCTGGAGGAGGCCGGCGCCTTCCTGGACTTCGACCGGCGGGTCAACCCGCAGTTCCTGGGTCACCCCCTCACCGCGTTCCTCGAGGTCGAGGTGCGCCAGAAGGAGCTCGGCCGCATCGTCGACGCGCTCCGCCAGGTCCCGGAGGTGGTGCAGGCGTTCGGCCGCAGCGGCACCGCCGACCTGCGCGTGCAGGTGGTGTGCCGGGACACCGACCACCTGTTCCGCATCGACGCCGCCATCCTCGCCATCGACGGCGTCGAGCGCACCGAGACGTCGTTGTCGATGGGCGAGCTCATCCCCTACCGGATCCGGCCCCTCATCGACGAGGCGCGCCGGGCGCTCTGAGCCGGCCGCGGCGCCCGGCGTGTCCCCCGGCATGTCGCGAGCTCACGGACGTTCTCATTTTTCGCGCTGTCCGCAGCGCCGCACTTCGTCCCGCGCCCCCGGCGCGGATCCCGCACAGCGCGAATCTCCCGCAGCGCGGGATCTTGTCCGCGAACGCCGGCACGGTTCCCACTCAGCACGAATCACCCGCAGGGCCGGATCTTGTCCGCGAACGCCGGCGCGACTCCCGCCCGCCAGGCATCTCCTGCCGGGCAGGACGAGGTCCGGCCTGGCCGTCGATGCTCCCGTCCAGGAAGAAATTTGGCCTGAGGCGGATCGGTGACACCGGCGCGAGCACAACTCCCGATCTGCCGACAGCACGAAAAACAACAACGTCCGCGATCTCGCGACATTCCGGGCGACACGCCGCGCCGAAGGGCGGACGGTCGAGCGTCGCTCAGCCCGCCGGGAGCGCCGCGCTCGTGAGGGCGCCGTCCGGCCAGCGCACGCGGACCTCCGACGGTGCCGCCCGCCCGTCCACGACCTCGACGTCCGGCAGGTCCGACACGGCCGCCCCGCCGTGCAGCCCCACGACCACCGCGCACCACCGCGCGAGGGGAACGGGCTCGACCGTCGCCCAGGGGGTCGTGGTGCGCGACCCCAGCGGGGTGGCGTCATGCGCTGTGGCCACGCCGGCGAGCCACACCGGGACGTCCGGGACGCCATCGGGGCCCGCGCTCGCGGGAGCCGACGGGGCGACGGGCACGAGCGTCGACACCAGCCTGCCCGCGCGGGCTGCGCGCGGTCCGTCCGGCCGGGCGTCGTCCCCGCTGACCGGCCACCCGCCGACGCGCAGCGCGACGGCCTCCGGCACCGCGTCCTCGACGCGGACCAGCCGCACCTCCCATGCGCCGCGCACCACGCTCACCGTCGTGATCGTGCCCGCGGCGCGCACGGCGCCGCCGCGCCCGGAGCCGGCGTCGAACGCGGCAGGCTCCGCGTCCAGCCAGTCGGCGTGCGCCCGGGACGCCAGCACGGCGGCACCGCCGTCGCCGTCGACCGCGGACGTCGTGCGGACCTCCAGCGTCCGGAATCCCGTGCGGTGCGTGGCGCGACCCTCGGCGTCGAGCAGCACGACGGACTGGTCGAGCGGGTCCGTCCACCCCTCGGCGTCCAGCAGGGGAGCCGTCGCCGTGGAGTACCCGAGCCGCGCGTACAGCGGCGAGTCGCCGGTCTCGTCGCCCTCGGACGCGTGGTCCGTGCCGTGGTTGTAGACGCGCACGACGCCGTCGTCGCGCGTCCCCGCGACGGCCCAGCCCGGGGCGCGGGCCACCAGCAGCGTGTCGCCGGTCTCGACCGGCAGCGGCTCCTCCGGCGCGATCCACGCCGGGTGGTCGGCGGGCAGCGCGAGCCCCAGCAGGCCCTTGCTCGCCCAGTACGGCGAGCCGGTGCCGGAGTACGCCTGCGCCATCGCGCGCCACTCGTGGTGCCAGCCGAGGGTGAGCAGGCCGCGCTCGTCGGGGGCGCCGCGGTCGACGAAGTGGCCCACGACGCCCGACGCCGCCCGGCGCAGCAGGCCCGGCGACGTGCTCGGCACCTCGGCGAGCGCGCCCACCCAGAACGGCGCCGCGGCCGCGAAGCGGTAGACCAGGCTGCGGCCCTGGACCAGCGGCGAGCCGTCCGCCCCGACGAGGTGCACGGCGTCGGCCACGAACCGGTCGAGGCGCTCCAGGTACGCGCCCGTGCGCGGCGCGGCGAGGTCCTGCGCGCCCGCCATGCGCGACCACAGCACGGGGTACAGGTGCATCGCCCAGCCGACGTAGTGGTCGTAGTTGCGCTGCGGCCCGTCGGAGTACCAGCCGTCGGTGCGCCAGAAGTCCTCGTGCCGGGCGAGGTCGCGCTCCATGTCCTCGGCCGACCACGGGCCGCCGACCGACCGGAGGAACTGCTCGGTGACGATCCGGAACCAGACCCAGTTGTTGTCCGCGTACCCGTCGTCGCCGACGACCGTGCCGAGGTAGTCGACCACCCGCTCCTGCACGCCGGCGTCCAGGCGGTCCCACAACCAGGGGCGCGTGAGGTCGAGGACGAGGGCGATCGACGCCGCCTCCACCTTCGCCTGGCCGTGCTCGTCCGGGCGCAGCCAGCGCTCGGGGGACGCCGGGTCCGTCCCCGCGGCCAGCCCCTGGGCGTACCAGTCGGCGAGCCCGAGCGGGTCGGCGCCGCGCTCGCCGGCCAGCCGGAAGCCCGCCGCGAGGAACGTCCGCGCGAACCCCTCGAGCCCGTCCACGTCCGTACCGAGCCCGCCGGGCGCGCCCGGGAGCACGACGCGCGCGTGACCCTCCGAGGCGTACGGCCGCACCGCCAGCAGCATTCGGTCCGCGAGGTCCGCCCACCGCTCCCGCGTCCACCCGGTGATCGGGGCGAGGTCGTGCCCCGCGCCCTCGATCGTCGTCCCTGCCGCCCGGCCCGTCTCGCCCACCGTGTCCCCCTCGTCGCGGACGCCCACCTCGGGCGCTCGCGTCGAGTCAACCGGTCCGTGTCCACGGCGGGCAAGGAGGTCGTGCAGACCCGAACATCGCTCGTAGGCTCGCCGCCATGAACGACCCACGCGGCCCGGGCCTGGCGGCGCACCGGCACGACCTGATCCGCAACGAGGCCCGCCTGCGCGGCTTCGTGAAGGTGGCGGAGCTCGCGCGGCGCCTCGGCGTCTCCGAGGTGACCGTCCGCCGCGACATCACGACGCTCGTCGACGCGGGCGAGCTGGAGCGGGTGCACGGCGGCGCCACCCTGCCCGCGGGGGGCGCCGGGTCGCGGCGGCCGCTCGCCACGCTCGGGATGATCCTGCCCGCGTCGCGCTACTACTACCGCAGCGTCGTGGCCGGGGCGGAGGTGGCCGCGGCGCGGGCGGGGATGCGCCTGGTCCTCGCCGTGTCCCGGTACGACGTCGACGAGGAGGCGCGCCTCGTGGAGCGGATGCTGCGCGCGGGCGCCGACGCGCTGCTGGTCGCGACCGCGCGGCCCCCGCAGGACGAGCCGCCGCGCTGGCTCGCCTCCGCCCGCGTCCCGGTGGTCCTCGTCGAGCGGTGGTGGGACGGGCCCGACGTCGAGTACGCGCGCACCGACCACGCGGCGGGCGCCCGGCTCGCCGTCGAGCACCTGGCGGACCTCGGGCACCGGACGGTGGGCCTGGCCGTGCGGACGTCGACGGCCACCGCGCCATGGCTGGCCGACGGCTTCCACGACGCCACGGACCGCCGCGGGATCGCGACCGCCGGGTTCCCGCCGGTCGGGCTCGCCACGGAGGCCGACGGCATCGCCGCGCGCGACCGCCGGCTCGCCGACCTGCTGCGCCGGTGCGCCGAGACCGGTACCCGCGGCCTCCTCGTGCACGCGGACGACGACGCGCTCGCGCTGCTCGGCACCGCGGCCGACCTCGGCGTGCGCGTCCCCGAGGACCTGTCGATCGTCGCCTACGACGACGAGATGTCTGCGCTGGCCCCCGTGCCGCTGACGGCGGTCGCACCGCCGAAGCACGACGTCGGGGCCGCCGCCGTCGACCTCGCCGTGCGACGGCTGTCGCGCGGGCCGTCCCCCGCGACGCAGCAGGTCACGCTGCTGCCAAGGCTCGTCGTGCGGGCCTCGACGTCCGCCCCGACGACGCCCGCGTGACCGACTCTGTTCGTTCTGCACGGATGTGGTTGACCCCGCTCGGCCGGGCCTGCGGAGAATGGCGGACGACGGCCCGCGACGGGGCCCGCGATGGGGCCCGCCACGAGGCCCGCCACGAGGAGAGACCATGCAGCCCGGCAGCACCCCGAGCGTTCCCACGGTGACCCTGGCCATGCAGCCGGGGCTGCCCGACCGGCTGTTCGCCACCGAGGACCTGGACCGGCTGCGCGCCGTCGCCCGCCTCGAGCCGGGCGTGCTGCACGACCTGACCGACGACGCCGCCCGCGACGTCCTCGCCCGCACGGACGTGCTGCTCACCGGCTGGGGCTGCCCGCCGATCACGCGCGAGGCGCTGTCCCTCTCGCCCGGGCTGCGCGGCGTCGTGCACGCCGCCGGCTCCGTGCGGCACCACCTGCCGCCCGAGTTCTGGGACGCGGGCCTGCCCGTCAGCACCGCGGCCGGCGTCAACGCGCAGCCCGTCGCGGAGTACACCGTCGCGACGATCCTGCTCGCCAACAAGCGGATCTGGCCGATCGCGGCGCGCTACCGCGCCGACCGCCGTGCGGAGGACTGGAGCGTCGAGGTGCCCGACGCCGGCAACTACCGCCGCACCGTCGGCGTCGTCGGGGCGTCGCGGATCGGGCGACGCGTGCTGGAGCTGCTCGCGCCGTTCGACCTCGACCTCCTGCTCAGCGACCCGTACGCCGACGAGGCCACGGCCGCGGCGCTGGGCGCGCGGCTCGTCGACCTGGACACCCTGGTGGCCGGCAGCGACGTCGTGACCCTGCACGCCCCGGACCTGCCCGAGACCCACCACCTCGTCGACGCCCGGCGCCTCGCGACGATGCGCCCCGGCGCGACCCTCGTGAACACCGCGCGCGGCGCCCTCGTGGACACCGCCGCGCTCACCGAGGCCGTCGTCGCGGGACGGGTCTACGCCGTCCTCGACGTGACGACGCCCGAGACCCTCCCCGCCGACTCCCCGCTGTACGACCACCCGAACGTGCTCCTCACCCCGCACGTCGCGGGGTCGATCGGGCTGGAGCTGCACCGCATGGGAGCGTTCGCCGTCGACGAGGTGCTGCGGCTCCTGGCCGGCGAGCCGCTCGCCGCTCCCGTCGACCGCGCCCTCCTCGACCGCACGGCCTGACCTTCCGCTCCGAAGGGTCAGGCGGTCACGCCGTCCAGCGGACGACGACGTCGGCCGCGGCGCGCGTGGCGGCGACCGCTTCCGCGTTGACCTGGTCGGAGCCGTGCGCCCAGCGGCGCGCGTCGTCGCGGCTCTTGCCGAACGCGTGGTGCCGCTCCTCGAGGCGGGCGAGCCGCACGTCGTCGGGGACGTCGAGGTACCAGACCTCCGCCATCCGCGCCCGCGCCCGCGGCCACGCGCCGGTGGGCGCGAGCAGGTAGTTGCCCTCCGTCACGACCAGCGGCACGGCGGACGCCACGGCCACGCCCGCCGCGACGGGCTCCTCGATCTCGCGGCGGAAGACGGGGGCGTACACGGGCGGGTCGCCGGGGCGGGCGTCCGCGAGCCGCGCCACCAGGGCCGCGTACCCGGCGTCGTCGAACGTGTCGATGGCGCCCTTGCGGTCGCCGCGGCCGAGGTCCGCGAGGACGGCGTTCGACAGGTGGTAGCCGTCCATCCCGACCTCGACGGCGAGCCCCGGCCCGAGCGCCTCGACGACCGCGCGCGCGAGCGTGGACTTCCCCGCCCCCGGCGGGCCGACGACGCCCAGCACTCGCCGCTCGCCCGGCACCGCCAGCCGTCGGGCGCGCGCGACGAGGTCCGTCGTCGTCGCCGCGACCGTCACCCCTCGCCCCGCGAGCCGTCGGACCCAGGTCGGCCCGTACCCCCGTGTGGCCCGGAAAGCTCCGGCAGGTGCGCGAGCCAGGACCGCGGGCCGACCTTCCGCACCCGCGTGCTCGCCACGCGCACCGCCGTGGCGCAGGCGTGGGGCAGGTCCTCCCCGCGGGCGAGGGCCACGGCCAGCGCGCCGTGGAACACGTCACCCGCGCCGAGCGTGTCCTGCACGTCGACCTCCGGGACCGGCACCGTGCCGCGCTCGCCCGGCACGACGGCCCCGTCGTCGGCGCGCCGCGACCGGGCCCAGGTCACGGCGTCGCCCCCGTGGGTGACGACCACCGCCTTCGCCCCCAGCAGCAGTGCGCCGTGCGCGGCGTCGGCGGTGCCGGGGGTCAACTCGGCCGGCACGGTGAAGGCGGCGCTGAGCGCCGCGACGTCCGCCGCGGGCAGCAGGTCCGCGAACACGGGCCGCCACCGGCCGCCGTCGAGCACGACCAGCGGCCGGGGGCGCAGCTCGGTGACGTGGGCCAGCACGGCCCGCGCGATCTGCGGGTGGTGACCGTCGAGCAGCACGACGTCGGGCCGCGGCAGCCCCGCGATCTCGTCCGGGCGCGGGGCGGGCACGTCGACGAGGGCGGCGTCGGGCGAGACCACGGACCGCTGGCCCGTCACGTCGTCGACGAGGACGGCCGAGACGGCGAGCGGGAACTCCTCGTCCGGGCCGGCGACGTCGTGCACCTGCACCTCGCAGTCGTCGAGGTCGGCCCGCGCCGCCTGCGCGACGGGCCCGGCGCCCAGCGCGCTCACCAGGACGGCGTGCGCCTCGAGGGCCGCCGCCGTGACCGCCGCGTTGGCCGCGGGACCGCCGGCCGCGACGTCCTGCCGCACGGCCGTGACCTTCTCGTCCGGTCCCGGTCGCGACGACGCCCGGTGCACGACGTCGAGCGTCGTCAGCCCGACGAACCAGCAGACCACCATCGGCCCTCCCCTCTCCGTTGTGGGCGCTCGTTTGACGCTTTCGCGGGACTGAATAGCGCCAAACGAGCGCCCACAACCCTTCTCAGCGGCCCGTGCCGTCCACGGCGTGCGGCTCGATCTCGGCAATCTCCTCGTCGGTGAGGGCCGGGGCGCGCAGCGCGGCCACGTTGTCCTCCAGCTGCGCCACCGACGACGCGCCGATCAGCGCCGACGTCACGCGGTCGTCGCGCAGCACCCACGACAGGGCGAGCTGGGCGAGCGTCTGGCCGCGGCCCTCCGCGATCGCGTTCAGCGCCCGGGCGCGCTCCAGATAGGTGTCGGTGAGGTTGGACGAGGACAGGAACGGCGAGTCGCTGCGGGCCGCGCGCGAGCCCTCGGGCGCGGTGCCGCCCAGGTACCGGCCCGTGAGCAGGCCCTGCGACAGCGGCGAGAAGACGATCGTGCCGACGCCGAGGTCCTCGACGACGTCGAGCAGGGACTCGCTCTGGCGGCCGTCGTACGCGTCCTCGCGGTCCGCGATCTCCACGTGCCGGTTGAACATCGAGTAGCTGGGCTGGTGGATGAGCAGCGGCACGCCCAGGTCGGCGAGCACCTGCGCGGCCTCGCGGGTGCGGGACGGCGAGTAGTTCGAGACGCCGACGTACGTCGCCTTGCCCTGCTGGACGGCGGACGCGAGGGCGCCCATCGTCTCGGTGAGCGGCGTCGAGGGGTCGGGCCGGTGGTGGTAGAAGACGTCGACGTGGTCCAGGCCCATGCGGGTCAGCGACTGGTCCAGCGAGGAGAGCAGGTACTTGCGCGAGCCGTGGTCGCCGTACGGGCCCGGCCACATGTCGTAGCCGGCCTTGGTGGAGATGACGAGCTCGTCGCGGTACGGCGCGAGGTCCTTGGCCAGGTGGCGGCCGAAGTTCTCCTCCGCCGAGCCGTAGGGCGGGCCGTAGTTGTTGGCCAGGTCGAAGTGCGTGACGCCGAGGTCGAACGCGCGGCGCAGGATGGCTCGCTGCGTGTCGAACGGCGTGGTGTCGCCGAAGTTGTGCCACAGGCCCAGCGACAGGGCGGGCAGGTCCAGGCCGGAGCGGCCGGTGCGGCGGTAGGTCATCGACTCGTAGCGGGCGTCGTCGGCCAGGTACCGAGGTGCGAGAGGCATGGCCCCATCCTCGCGCATGCCCCGCCTCGTTGTGAGCGCGGTCGCGTCAGGAGGCCGGGGTCAGGACGCGGGCGGCACCGGGAAGTTGGCGCGGAACACGTTGTCCGGGTCCCAGTCGCGCTTCACCTCGCGCAGGCGGTCGAGCGTCGCCCCGGGGAAGGCGTCGGCGAGCCGCTCGGGGCGGGTGTCGGTGTCGAACGACAGGTACAGCCCGTCGGTGTACGGGGCCATGACGTCGTCCCACACGGCGTCGAGCCGGTCCTGCGACGACGACATCGCCGACAGCAGGAAGTTCTGGTGCCGGTGGGCGTACGCCGTCGCGCCGGGCTCGACGTCGTGGGAGGCGCCGCCGGTCGCGCGGACCTGCAGGAAGTACGCCTCGCCCGACAGCGCCAGTCTCTCGAAGGCGCGCGACGTCGCGGCGTCCAGGTGCGCGACCAGCCCGGACCGGACGGCGGGGTCCCCGCCGCCCTGGTGGTGCTTGTCTCCGGCCTGCACGACGCCCGCGTACGGCAGCAGGTACGCCTGGTGGGCCAGCAGCGGGCCGGCCCCGGCGAGCCGCTCGAGCTGCTCGACGGCGGCGTCCGTGTCGTCGCCCGCCCACACGGTCATGAGCTGGGCGACCGGGCCCTGGTCGTCGCTGCCGTCGGCGAGGCGGCCGCGGCGGCCCGGGGACAGGATGAGGAAGCTGGTGAGCTCGCGCGGCGCGGACTCGACGACGGCGCCCCAGCGCTCGAGGGTGCCCGCGACGTCGGTCGCGTCGAGCGTCATCTGGGAGAAGACGACGGCCCCCTGATCGCCGAGCTGCATCGCCTCGATCTCGACCCACGTCACGACGCCGAGGTTGCCGCCCGCGCCGCGCAGGCCCCAGAACAGGTCGGGGACCTCGTCGGCCGACGCGCGCACCACGCGCCCGTCCGCGGTGACGACCTCGGCCGCGACGACGTGGTCGATCGTCAGCCCGTAGAGGCGGCCCAGGAAGCCGACGCCGCCCGCGGTGGCGAGCCCGCCGACGCCCACGCCGCCGGAGTCGCCCGAGCTGATGGCCCAGCCGCGGGGAGCCAGCGCCTCGGCGACGCGGCCCCACGTGGCGCCGACGCCGACCCGCACCCGCCGCGTGGCCTCGTCGACCACCTCGACCTGGTCCAGGGCGCCCAGGTCGACGACGATCCCGCCGTCGTTGGTCGACCGGCCGCTGATGCCGTGCCCGCCCGACCGCACGCCGAGCGGCACGTCCTGCGTGCGCGCCCAGGAGACCGCCTCGGCGACCTCCGCCGTCGTGCGCGGCCGCAGCACGAGGCCGGGCGCGCCCGAGCGCAGGTAGTTGTGCCGCACGCCGTCGTAGGCGCGGTCGCCGGGCTCGACGGCGGTGGCCGCCAGCGCCGCGGGCACGGAGGCGTAGTCGATGCCCGGTCGGCGCAGGGCGATCGCCCGCGCACCGCGCTGGGACGCCGCCGGGGCCGTGCCCGACGACGCGCGCTCCCGCGCCACCAGCTCGCGCACGGCGGGCGCGACCTCCTGCCCGTACACCTGGACGAGGGTCGGGTCGTCGGCCGCGAGGATCACGGTGCCGATGCCGTCCTCGAGGGCGAGGGCCGCCAGCTCGTCGACCCACTGCTCCACGGGCCCCTGGAGGAAGCCGCGCGGCTGGTCGGTGACGGCGCCCTGCACGTTGAGCAGGCGCCGGATCTCGGCCGGGTGGCGGCCTGCCTCCTCGGCGGCCTCGTCGATGATCGCGTGCCCGCGCTGCAGGTCGCCGTCCTTGAGGTATGCGAGCGACGGCAGCCAGCCGTCGGCCTTGCGGGCGATGAGGCGCAGCATGCGGGGCTTGAGCGCGCCGAGCCAGATGGGGACGTCGTGGGCCGGCTCGGGCCCACGCTTGGCGCCGACGACGCGGTGGTGGGCGCCCTCGACGCGCAGCGCCCGGCGCTCCTGCCCGTCCCAGATGCCGCGGATGATGTCGAGCGCCTCGTCGAGGGCGTCCACGGACTCCCCCGGCGTGAGGCGGGTGCCGCCCATCGCGACGATCGGGTCCCAGAACCCGCCGGCGCCGAGGCCGAGGGCCGCCCGGCCGCCGGAGAGCAGGTCGAGGGACGCGACGGCTCGCGCGAGCACGGCCGGCGGCCGCAGCGGCAGGTTGAGCACGTTGCCCGCGACGGTCACCCGCTCGGTCTGCGCGGCCACCCACGACAGCAGCGTCCAGGTGTCGAGGAACCCGGGCTGGTACGGGTGGTCCTGGAACGTCACCAGGTCGAGCCCGGCCGCCTCGGTGACCTGCGCGAGCCGCACCGGCTGCTGCGGGTCGCGGTTGGTCGGGGTGAGGAACGTGCCGAAGACCAGGTCGTGGCCGTAGTCCGTCATGGGGGCCTTTCGCGGGGAGGACCGCTCCCGCCGCGGCGGGAGATCGTCTGTCAGACAGACGATATCAGCGGCAACTCTTCTTGCCGACCGCCCATTCCCCGTACGATGGCGGGGTGAGCACCACCACCGACCGGACCCGCCGCCCCCGCGGCGCGGCGGCCGCCGTCGACCCGTCCCCGCTGGGCTGGTCGCTCGCCGCGCTGCTGCGTGAGTGGAGCGCCCGGGTCGCCGCGGCGTGCGAGGACGTGCCGCACGGCGGGCGCGGCTACGAGGTGCTCGCCGCCGTGACCCGCGACGCCCCGCCCACGCAGGCAGCTCTCGCCGCCCGCCTCGGCATCGACCGCACCGTGATGACCTACCTGCTCGACGAGCTCGCCGGCTGCGGCCTCGTCGAGCGGCAGCCGGACCCCGCCGACCGGCGCGCGCGCCGCATCGTCGTGACCGACCACGGCCGCGCCGTCCTCGCCGACCTGGACGCCCGCGTCCGCACGGCCGAGGACGAGCTGCTCGCCGGGCTCGACGGCGCCGAGCGCGACGCCCTGCGCCACCTGCTCGTGCGCGCCGCCACGGGCGCCGCGCCGGGCGACGACCGCTGCGCCGTCGTCGCGCGCGCCGTCGATCCCTCCTGACGACTCGGGGAGGAATCGAGCTCAGCCCGCGGCCGGCTCCCGCCTCCCGACGACGGCCGCCACGGCGGCGGCGAGGCCGACGACCAGCCCGAGCAGCGCCCCGGTCAGGGCGGAGACCAGCACTCCCCCGACCACCTGACCGGCGTACGCGCCGAGGCCGGCGTGCACGGCGAAGCCGCCGTACACGGACCGCACCAGGTTCCCCGCGACGACGGCGACGACGCACGTCCACACGCCGCGGCCGAACGCCCGGCCGGGGCCCGGCTCGGGCCGGGCGCGGGTGACGTGCCGCAGCTGCAGGGCGGCGGCCAGCAGGAGGACGACGACGCCCGCGGTGTCGGCGGCCCAGAACGCCCAGGTGGTCTCGCCCAGCGGCGCGAGCCGCAGCGGCGGCAGCAGGGAGGGCAGGCCCAGCGCCGGCGGGACGGCGAGCGCCGGGAACCAGGTCGTGGCCGTCCCGGTGACCGGCCAGATCCCCGCCACGACGGAGGCGGCGGCGATCCCGAGGAACGTGGTGAGCGCGACGCGGCGGCCCGCGCACGGGGTGGTCCGCGGGGTGTCCCGCGCCGTGGTCATCGTCGACACGCGGCCGATGCTAGCCTCCCGTCGCGGTCCGGATCACCACCGGGTCCCACCGTTCACGCAGCACGTCGAGGAGGACGTCACGTGGTCGCAGCGCGCACCATCCTGGCCGCGGGGCTCGCGGCCGTCGTCGTGGGGGGCGGGGTCGCCGCCGCCCTGCGCGCGCCGGAACCGGCCGCGGCGTTCCTGCGCGACGGCGAGGGTCGCGCCGTCGTCGCGCACGGCTTCAACACGGCGTCCAGCTCGAAGTCCGCGCCCGACGGACTCCCCGACTTCACCGAGGACGACCTGGCGCGCGAGAGCGCCGACACCGGCACCGACTTCGTCCGGTTCCTGATCTCGTGGCGCAAGGTGGAGCCGGAGCCCGGCACCTACGACCAGGCGTACCTCGACGACGTCGCCGATCGGGTCGACTGGTACGCGGAGCGCGGCTACCACGTGATGCTCGACATGCACCAGGACCTGTGGGGCAGCGCCATCACACCGTCGGGGCAGTCGGGCAACGGCGCGCCGGCGTGGGCCACGTACCTGGACGGCTTCCCGGTGCGCGACCACGACATGTGGGAGCTGTACTACCTGGAGCCGGGCGTCATCCGGGCCTTCGACCACTTCTGGAACACGACGGGCGAGCACCCGGAGCTCATGGACCACTACGCGGGCGCGTGGCGCGCCGTCGCCGAGCGGTTCGCCGACGTCGACGCCGTCGTCGCCTACGACCTCATGAACGAGCCCTACGGCGGCACCGTGCAGGGCCCGCAGTTCGAGGCCGGCCCGCTCACCGAGCTGTACCAGCGCAGCGTCGACGCGATCCGTGAGGTCGACGCGGACACGTGGGCCTGCCTCGAGCCGCAGGCGATGGGCTACAACTGGGGCCTGCCGAGCGGCCTGCGGCCCGTCGACGACCCGCGCGACGGCGGCGCCCGCGTCGCGTTCTGCCCGCACCTGTACCCGCTGCCGATGGACCTCGGCGACGGCTTCACCGGGTCCAGCCGCACCCTCGTCGAGGGCACCGTCGACGCGTGGGCCGCGAACACCGCCCGCACCGCGCACGCCCTCGGCGACGTCCCCGTGATCCTCGGCGAGTTCGGCCTCGACACCACCCTGCCCGGCGCCCTCGACTACCTCGACCTCGTCTACCGCACCGCCGACGAGGCCGGGATGGGCACCGTCTACTGGTCGAGCGACCCGGGCAGCTGGGGCCCCTACGAGGAGGACGGCACGCCGCGCAACCTGGTCGGCGCCGTCGAGCGGCCCTACCCCCGCGCCGTCGCCGGCGACCTGCGCGGCTGGACCGCCGACGACGACGCGCTCACGCTCCGCTTCGGCCCTGGCGGGGCCGGGGGCGGGAGCGCCGCGGACGCGGGTGCGACGAGCGAGGCGTACCTGCCCGCCGACGCGTTCCCCGACGGCGGGCAGGTGGACGGCGGCACCGTGGAGAGCTGGGACCCCGCGACCCGCGTGCTGACGTTCCGCGCCGACCCCGCCGCCACCGTCGTGACGATCCGCCCGGTCTGACCCCGCTCGAAGGGATCGAGCGGGGTCCGCCGCGCGTCGTCAGCCGCCGATCGCGGCGCCCACGTCCTGGAGGAAGGCGTCGGCGGCCTGGTCGGGCGTCATCCGCTCGAACAGCACCTCGGTGTTGATGCGCGTGATGATGTCCTGCATCTCGTTGGCGCCGTTCGGCGGCACCGGCGGGTTGTCGACGACGTCGTCCTCGAGCTCGGCCATGAAGTCGGCCATGCGCTGGTCGGCGGCGGTGAGGTCGGGCAGGATCGCCTCGCGGACCTTCATGTTGGCCGGCAGGCCGCGGTCGGTGAGCTGCAGCTTCGCCGCGTCGGGGTCGTTGAGCAGGAAGTCGACCAGCTTGGCCGCCTCCTCGGGGTGCTTGCTCTTGGCCGACACGGAGTAGTACATGGCCGGCTTGAAGTACATGCCGGTCCGCTCGTACTCGGACTCGCCGGGCAGGCGCAGCAGCTCCAGGTCCCGACCGGAGGCGTCGGAGAGCGCCCCGAGCTGGTTGCTCCACCACACGCCCATCGCGCCGGCGTTGGTGCCGAGAAGCGACCCCTCCGGCCCGGCGTTCTGGTACTCGACCGAGCGCGACGCGTCGGGCTGTCCACCGTTCGCCATGAGGTCCAGCGACGTCTGGAAGAACTGGGCGACGGTCTCCTTCGAGACGCCGAGCTCGCCGTCCGGCGTGTAGAGCGTCTCGCCCTTCTGCCGCGCGAGGACGGCGAGGCCCGCCTCGTTGAAGCCGTAGTCCTGCGTGCCCCAGACGCCCTTGCCGGCGCCCTTCGAGATCTTCCCGGCGATGTCGACGTAGTCCTCCCACGTCCACGTGGTGTCGTCGGGCATGTCGACGCCCGCGTCGGCGAAGATCTGCGGGTCGGCCACCAAGGCGTAGGCGTTCACGCCGGTCGGGATGCCGACGAGCTTCCCGCCCACCTCGCCGGTGGTGAGGATGTCGTCGGAGATCTCGGAGGTGTCGATGTCGAGCGCGCCCAGGTCGGCGATCACGCCGCGGGAGGCGTAGTCCGACAGGTACCGCTCCTCCTGCGTGATGACGTCGGGGGTGTCGCCG
Organism: Isoptericola sp. NPDC055063; assembly: GCF_053608125.1. Lineage (NCBI taxonomy): Bacteria > Bacillati > Actinomycetota > Actinomycetes > Micrococcales > Promicromonosporaceae > Isoptericola > Isoptericola sp. NPDC055063. The sequence goes on from NZ_JBSGUW010000004.1 coordinate 53,096, forward strand.
CCGGCCGTGGCGGTGGCGAGCTTGTCCCAGTAGCCGCCCCAGTCGGTGTAGTCCGGCACGACGGTGATGCCGGGGTTCTTCTCCTCGAACAGGTCGATGATCTGCTCGGTCGTCTTGTGCCGGTCGTCGGACCCCCACCAGGAGAAGCGGATCTCGACGTCGCCGCCCTTCCCGCCTTCCTGGTCGGAGGGCACGATGCCCGAGTCGCCGCCGGAGCAGGCGGTCAGGGCGAGCGCCCCGACGGCGGTGAGGGCGACGAGCGCGGCGCCGCGGCGGCGCGTCGCGCGGTGAGCTGTGACTCGCATGAGGTTCTCCTTCGAACGACGGTGCGGACGTGCTGCGGATGGGCGGTGCGTTACTTGATGCCGGTGGTGGCGATGCCCTTGACCAGGTACTTCTGGCCGAACAGGAAGACGAGGAACACGGGGATCAGCGACACGATCGACATGGCGAACAGGGGGCCCCACGAGCTGTTGCTCGTGGAGTCGACGAACGTGCGCAGCGCGATCGGGACCGTGTACATCTCCGGCTTCGTCAGGAAGATCAGCTGGCTGAAGAAGTCGTTCCAGGTCCAGATGAAGGTGAAGATCGCGGTGGTGGCGAGGGCCGGCAGGGACAGCGGCAGCATGATCCGCAGGAAGATGCGGCCGTGGCCGCACCCGTCGAGCCGGGCCGCCTCGTCGAGGTCCTTCGGGATGCCGCGGAAGAACTGCACCATGAGGAAGATGAAGAACGCGTCCGTGGCCAGCAGCTTCGGCACGACCAGCGGCAGGAACGTGTTGATCCAGGACAGCGACGAGAACAGGATGTACTGCGGCACGATGATCACGTGGATCGGCAGCATGATCGACATGAGCATGACGGCGAACCACAGGTTGCGGCCGCGGAACTTCAGCCGGGCGAAGGCGTAGGCCGCCATCGAGCAGGAGACCAGGTTGCCGAGCACCGAGCCGAGCACGACGATCGCCGAGTTCAGCAGGTAGTGCCCGAACGGGTGCAGCAGCGCGTTCCAGCCGTCGGTGTAGTTGCTGAAGTCCCACTCGGTGGGGATCAGGCCGGGCTCGCGGAAGATCAGCGAGGTGGGCTTGAAGGAGCTCGCCAGCATCCACAGCAGCGGGTAGAGCATGACCAGGCCGAACGCGATCAGCAGCACGTGGCGTGCCACGCGGCGGACGGCGGCCCCGGCGCGACGTCGCGGCGGGCGGCGCTCGGGGTAGGTGGCCGCCACCTCGGCGAGCGAGGGGCGGGCGGGTGCGGGGCGCGACTCGGGGCGCGCGGGAGCGTCAGTCATCGTAGAAGACCCAGAACTTGGAGGCGAGGAAGTTCACGGCGGTCATGCCCGCCACGACGAGCAGCAGGAACCACGCCATCGCCGACGCGTACCCCATCTGGTACGAGCCGAACCCTCGGTCGTAGAGGTACAGCGTGTAGAAGAGCGTGGAGTCGACCGGGCCGCCCGTGCCGCCGCTGACGATGTACGCCTGCGTGAACGACTGGAACGCCCCGATGAGCTGCAGCACCAGGTTGAAGAAGATGATCGGCGTGAGCAGCGGCAGCGTGATGCTGCGGAACCGGCGCCAGCGGCCGGCGCCGTCGATCGACGCGGCCTCGTAGTACATGGCCGGGACCTGCCGCAGCCCGGCGAGGAAGATGACCATGGGCGCGCCGAACGTCCAGACGTTGAGCACCATGAGGGTGCCCAGCGCGTAGTCCGGGTGGGACACCCAGCCGACGCCCTCGACGCCGACGAAGGCGAGCAGCTGGTTGACCAGGCCGTCGGCGCCGAACACCTGCCGCCACAGGATGGCGATGGCGACGCTGCCCCCGAGCAGGGACGGCAGGTAGTAGATCGACCGGTAGAACGCCAGGCCGCGCAGGCCCTTGTCGAGCACGACGGCGAGCGCGAGCGCGGCGGCGAGCTGCAGGGGCACCGAGACGAGCACATAGGTGAACGTGACCTTGAGCGCCTGGAAGAAGCGCGGGTCGTCGAACATCCGCGTGTAGTTCTCGAGCCCGATCCACCCCGGCGCCTCGAGCAGGCTGTAGTCCGTGAAGGACAGGTAGAGCGAGGCGACCAGCGGGAACGCCGTGATGAGGACGACGCCGGCGAACCACGGGGCGAGGAAGACCGCGGCGGCCTTGCCGTCGCCCTTGCGTCGCTCCTTGGCCGCGCCGCGCGTGCGGGCCACCTCCTGGATCACCGCCATCGCGGCACCTCGCCGTGCGGCGTGCTGGTGGGCGTCATCGCCGGCCTCCCGATCTCCCTCGATCCACGGCCCCCGGCGACGTCGCCTGGAAACCGGTTGCTTCTCGGGAACGTACCACGAGAGCAACCGGTTTCCAATGGTGTACGGTCGGCTCGTGAGCCCGAGGAGGCATCGATGCCTGACGTGAACCTGCGGCGACCGACGGTGACCATCGCCGACGTCGCCACCGCCGCCGGCGTCTCGCGCGCCACCGTCTCCCGCGTGATGAACGGCCGCAGCACGGTCGACCCCGCGATCGCGGCCCGCGTGCAGGAGGCGGCGATCGACCTGAACTACCGCCCCAGCAACGTGGCGCGCAGCCTGTCGCTGGGCCGCACCACGACCGTCGCGCTCGTCGTGCCGGACCTGGGCAACCCCGTGTTCCAGCAGATCCTGCGTGGCGTCACCTCCGCCGCGGCCGAGGACGGCTACCGGGTGCTCGTGGCCGACGCCGCCGAGGACCCGTCCGAGGAGGCCGCCATCGCCCGGGAGGCACGGATGCGCTGCGACGCGCTCATCCTCGTCGCCCCGCGGATGCCCGGCGCCGCCCTGGACGCGCTGCTGCCGCTGGTCACCCCGGCGGCCGTGATCAACCGCGAGGTCGACCACGCGGGCACGCCGAGCCTCGTCATCGACTACGCAGAGGCCACCGTGCAGGTCGTCGAGCACCTGGTCGGCCTCGGCCACCGGCGTCTCGCCTACCTGGCCGGTCCGCGCGCCGCGGCGACGGACGCCGCCCGGCGCGCCGGGCTCGCCGTCGCGCGCGAGCGGCACGCCGACCTGGAGGTCGTCGAGCTCTCCGTCGGCGCCGACCTCGCCGCCGGGCACGCCGCCGCCGGCCCGGTGCTCGCGAGCCGCGCCACCGCCGTCGTCGCCTACAACGACCTCGTCGCGTTCGGCCTCCTGGCGGCGCTCAACGAGGCCGGGGTGGCCGTCCCCGGCGACATCTCCGTGGCCGGGTACGACGACATCGACCTCGCCCGGTACGCGACGCCCGCCCTGACCACCGTGTCCGTGCCGCAGGCGGAGCTGGGCCGCCAGGCGTGGCGCGAGCTGCACGCCGTCATCGACGACGACGCCCACGCGGCGTCCACCACCCGGTTCACCGCCCGCCTCGAGGCCCGCTCCAGCACCGGCCCGGTGCCGCGCCGCGTCGCCCGCGCGGAGGTGGCGGAGCCCGCGCCCGCCGTCGTGCCGGACCCCGAGGACGTCGACCCGGGGCCCGCGTGGTCCGTCGAGCCGCGCGAGGTGGTGCTGCGGCACACGCGCGACCGCGTCCCGCTGGCCCGGTACGTCGACGGCGAGCGGCTGCCCGCCATCCACTCCCCTCGCCCCTACCTGCACCCGGTGCACTCGCTGGCGGGCGTGCCGCTCACCGAGTCGGAGCCCGTCGACCACCGGCACCACTACGGCGTCAGCGTGGCCGTCCCCGACGTGAACGGCACCAGCTTCTGGGGCGGGCGCACCTTCGTGGCCGACGTCGGCCCGACCCTGCTGCCCAACCACGGGCGGCAGGTCAGCACCTGCGCGGAGGTCGACCCGCTCGCCCCCCACGTGCTGCTCGACACCGTGCGCTGGGACGACGAGCACGGCGAGCCCCTGCTCGACGAGCAGCGCCGGCTCGGCGCCCGCCTGCTCGGCGACGACGGATGGGCGCTCGAGTGGCGCTCCACCCTGCACGCGTCGCACGGGCCGCTGGAGATCCGCTCCCCCGCCACCAACGGCCGCCCGGGGGCGGGGTACGGCGGCGTGTTCTGGCGCGCGCCGATCGCGCAGCGCACCGTCGTGCTGTCCGAGGGCGGCGAGGGCGAGGAGCGCGCGCACGGCAGCACGTCGCCGTGGGTCGCGTTCGTGCAGCAGCACCACGACCCGTACGCCGAGGACCGCGCGACGACGCTGCTCATCGCGCAGACGTCGCCGCCGCGGCACTGGTTCCTGCGCGCCGCCGAGTACCCCGGGGGCGGGCCCGCGCTGGCCTGGGACACCCCGCTGCGGGTGCCCGCGGGCGGCACCGTCGAGACCGGGATCGTGGCCGCCCTCGTGGACCGCGCGCTCGACCTCGACGAGGCGACCGCCCTCGCCGCCACGCTGCGCTGACGCGCCGCGACCCTCTCAGCACCACACCCGGCCGGGGATCCCCGGCCGGGTCACGACGACACCCCAGGACCGGTGGACGATGACGTACCCGACCTCCGACGGCCTCGTCCCGCAGATCGCGGTGGTCGGGCTGCACGGCCACGGCGCCTCGCACGTGCGTCGCGTGCTCGAGCTGCAGCGCACCGGCGGCGCGCGGCTGGCCGCCGTCGTCGACCCGCGCGAGCCCGGCCCGGGGCACGAGGCGCACGACGCCGGCGCGCCCTGGTTCCCGACGTTCGGCGACCTGCTGTCCACGCCGTCCGTCCGCGTGGACGTGGTGGTGCTGAGCACGCCCATCCCCACGCACCTGCCGCTGGCGCGCGCCGCCATGGAGGCGGGCATCGACGTGCTCCTGGAGAAGCCGACCACGGCATCGCTGGCCGAGCACACCGAGCTCGTCGCCGTGGCCGAGCGCACCGGCCGCCGCTGCCAGGTGGGGTTCCAGACGTTCGGCTCGCACGCGCTGTCCGCCGCGGCGGACGTCCTCGCGCGCGGCGAGATCGGCGACGTCGTGGGCCTCGGCGCGGTCGGCACCTGGGTGCGCACGGTGTCGTACTGGCGCCGCGCCGCCTGGGCAGGGCGCCGCCGGCTGGACGGGCGGGACGTCGTCGACGGCGTCGTGACCAACCCGCTGGCGCACGCCGTCGCGACCGCCCTGCGCCTCGGCGGGGCGACGACCGCGCAGGACGTCACCTGGGTGGACACCGACCTGTACCGCGCCAACCCGATCGAGGCCGACGACACGTCGTCGGTCCGCGTGCAGGACGCGCGCGGCCGGCGCTACGGCTTCGGGCTCACGCTGTGCGCACCCGAGCGCTCCCCCGCCCGCGTCGTCGTGCGCGGCACGCGCGGCGACCTCGCCTACGAGTACGAGCACGACCGCCTGCTGCTGCGCACCGACGCGGCCCAGATGGACAAGACGTACGGGCGCACGTCCCTGCTCGACGACCTCCTCGCCGCCCGCGCCGACGACTCCCGCACCCTGCTGTGCGACGTCCGCGACACCGGCGCGTTCATGCGCGTCCTCGAGGCCGTGCGCACCAGCGCCGACCCCGCCCCGATCGCCGCCGAGCACGTCGAGTGGCGGGGCGAGGGCGCCGACCGCCGGCCCGTGGTGGCCGACGTCGAGCGCTGGTGCGCGGAGGTCGCACGCACCCAGCGGACCTTCGCCGAGCTCGGCGCCCCCTGGGCCCGCTGACGCTCCTGCGCCGAACAGGGCTCAGAGGTCGATGCCGAGGCCCAGGTCGGCGAGGCGGACGGGGTCGCCCGTGGCGAGCGAGCGGTTGCCCGCGTAGCCGATGCCGGACGCGCGGAGCCCGTCGCGGAAGCCGGCGGCTCGGCCGAGCGGGTCGGCCTCGGTGCGGCCGCGGAAGACGTCGGAGAGCAGCAGCGCGTCGCCGCCGCCGTGGCCGCCCGCGCCGACGGCGACGATGGGCCGCTCCTCCGCGCGCTCCCAGTGCTTCTGCACCACGAGCCGCTCCCCCTCGGGGCGCACGGTGTCCTCGCCGAAGGTGGCGGTGAAGCTCGGGTCGACGGTCGCCTTGCCGTCGGCGCCGAAGACGACGGACCCGCGCTCGACCACCTCGAGCTCCGCCCGGCCGCGCGAGCCGTTGACGACGACGCGGTACCCCTCCCAGGGGGCGCTGGCGGTGAGCGAGTAGGTGAGCACGGGGCCGCCGGCGTACTCGACGACGAGGCCGAGCGTGTCCTCGGTGGTGATGCCCGCGTCGAAGACGCTGCGGTCGCGGCGGTAGCCGTCGACGGCCTGCGCCTCGGGGCCGTACAGCGCGGCGAGGTACGGGTCGGCGGCGACGTCGATGCGCCACGGGTCCACGCCCTGCTCGCGCAGCGCCCGCTCCCCGGCCGTCGGCTCGTAGCCGCGCGCGTGCGCGGCGTCGTCGCCGTAGAACCGGCGGCCGCCGCTCGCGAAGACCCGCTGCGGCACGGCGTCGATCCACCAGTTGACGAGGTCGAAGTGGTGGCTGGACTTGTGCACCAGCAGGCCGCCGTTGTTGACCTTCTCGCGGTGCCAGCGGCGGAAGTAGTCGGCGCCGTGCACGGTGTCGAGGGCCCAGTCGAAGTGGACGCTCAGCACCTGCCCGATCTCGCCGGAGGCGATGACCTCGCGCAGCGCGGAGTTCCGCGGCGAGTAGCGGTAGTTGAACGTCATCGTGAGGTCGCGGCCGGTCTCGGCGACGGCGTCGGCGATCTGGCGCGCCTCGTGCTCGGTGGCGGCGATCGGCTTCTCGACGACGACGTCGACGCCGGCGCGCAGGGCACGCGAGACGAGGTCGGCGTGCGTCCGGTCGACGGAGGTGACGACGAGGCGGTCCACCCGCTGCTCGTCGAGCGCCTTCTCGAGGTCGTCCGGGTGGTACAGGGGCCGCTCGCCGCCGACGGCGGCCGCGACCTTCGCCTCGTGCACCGCGGCCCGCACCGGGTTGGGCTCGACCCACGCGACGATCTCGCCGTCGTCGGCGTGGTCCCCGATCAGCGCGTCCACGTACATGCCGGCACGGTGCCCGGTGCCGGCGACGGCGTACCGCCGACGGTCCTGGCCGGTCGAGGAGGCGGGGGCGGAGGGCATCGTCGATCTCCTTGCAGTCGCCGGGCGACGTCGGGGAAGCGGTTTCCGACAGCCTACCCGAGCAGGGTTCCCACCCTCGCCCCCACGAGGTAGTTCCGTTCGTGCCGAGGTAGTGGACGGGGCTCATGCCTCTGGATCAAAAGAACCACCTCAGCCTGCCTTGCCCCACCCCCTTCCCTTTCCCCATCTCCCCCTCCCCCCCGCCCCCTTCCCCCC
>NZ_JBSGUW010000004.1:60290-79344 GCF_053608125.1 Isoptericola sp. NPDC055063
CCCGCTGGGGTGTTGTTGCTGGGGCTAATCCATTGGCCTCCCCCCCACCCCTCCCACGAACGGAACTACCTCGGCAGGTCTCGCACGACCTCGGGGAGAACGGGACTACCTCGGCGGGAGCCCGACTACTTCGACGGCGTGATGACGACCTGGCCGGCCCACGTGAAGCCGCCGCCGAAGCCGAAGAGCAGGGCGGGCGTGCCGGCCGGGATCTTGCCCGCGTGCCACCACTTGGACAGGCCGAGGGGGATGGACGCGGCGGACGTGTTGCCGGACTCGGTGATGTCCGTGACGACCACGCGGTCCTCGAGGCCGAGCGCCTTGGCCAGCGGCTCGATGATGCGCAGGTTGGCCTGGTGCGCCACCAGCACGCCGATGTCGTCGAGCGTCAGGCCGGAGGCCTCGACGACCCGGCGGGCACGGTCGGCGGCGCGGGTGATGGCCCACTTGAAGACGGCCCGGCCGTCCTGGGCGAACTTCTCGGTGGGCATCTCGATGCGCACGGCGGGCGTGAGCTCGGGCTCGGAGCCCCACACGACGGGCCCGACGGCGGGGACGTCCGCGGCCTGCAGCACCACGGCGCCCGCACCGTCGGCCGTGAGGATGCAGGTGCTGCGGTCGGCCCAGTCGGTGACGGAGGTGAGCTTCTCCGCACCGACGACGACGGCGGTGCGCGCGGACCCGGCGCGGATGGCCTGGTCGGCGAGCCCGACGGCGTAGGCGAACCCGGAGCAGGCGGTGTTGACGTCGATGACGGCGGGGCCGACGACGTTGCGCAGGTCGGGCTCGTCCTCGCCCTCGGGCGTGCTGGCGCCGGGCTGCACGCCCGTGCGCAGGGCGTAGGCGACGCGGCCCGCGGTGTTCGGCGAACGGTCCACCGCGGTGGCGGTGGCGACGATCACCAGGTCGACGTCGGTGCCGGCGACGCCCGCGTCCTCGAGCGCGTGCCGGGCGGCGGCGGTGGCCATGTCCGCGACGGTGACGTCGTCGGCCGCGACGTGCCGGGTGACGATGCCGGTGCGCGAGCGGATCCACTCGTCGTTGGTCTCGACGAGCTGCGCGATGTCGTCGTTGGTCATGACCTTCTCGGGCTGGTGGTGGCCGAGACCGACGATGCGGGATCCTGCGGCGCCCGTCGGCAGCGTCAGGGCGGGTGCGGTGGACTCACTCATGGGAGCGATCATCCCACCGCGTCGGGCGCTGCCTCACCCCCGTGTCGGACGACGGACGGGCCGGCCCGCTCGACCAGCCCGAAGGGCACCGTGAGCACGACCCGCCCCACCTGGAGGTGGTACCGCGTCCGGCCGCGCTTGACGAGCGCGCCGACCACGCCGTCGTACCGGCCCGGGGCCACCACGCGCAGCGGCTCCCCCGGCAGCACCGTCGCCGGGTCGACCCGGCGCCCCGACGAGGCGCGGGGCCCCGGCGGGAGCGCCCCGTCGCGGCCCGCCGCCGAAGGCCCGCCGAGCTCGGGCACCGGCCGCCCGCGGTACGTCCACGACAGGAGGAACCGCCGGTCGAAGACGGGCGAGCAGCGGCCGCACGCCTGCGGTCGCTGCGGCCGCCGGAAGCGCGTCACGCGGTGCCCGGCGGGGCAGCGCCCCACCCAGTCGCCCTCGACCTCGGGGCTCCCCTCGCGCACCAGGCGGCGTCCGGTGGAGCCGATCCGCCGCGCCGTGGCACGCCAGACGGCGTCGTGCCCGTGCCGCGCACCGGCCAGCGCGTGCGCGATCTCGTGCAGCACCACCTCGCGCACGTCGGCCTCGTCGTACAGGGCGGTCAGCGGGCCCGACAGGCTGATCTCGCGGGCGTCGTGCCGGCACATCCCGGCGCGTCGCCGCGCCCGGTCGAACCGGAACGCCCAGCCGGACAGGCCGTGCTCCGCCATCAGCCCGCGCGCCAGGCGCGCCACGTCCCCCCGCTCCATGCCTCGCCCCCGCCCGTCGTGCCGCTCGCGCCCGGCCGCGCGCGCGGCCACCGGCAGGACGCTAACGGCCCCCGCGGACACCCGTCGCCGGCGATCCACAGGCCCGAGGGCGCCTGCGCGCGACGCGAGGTGTGCGCGCGGGGTCCGGCGAGCAGTCTCGCGTCAGACGCCGGCTTCCCGGGAGAAGCCCTCGATGTGCGCCGCCACCGCGGCGGAGGCGGCCGCGCCGTCGCCTGCCGCGACGGCGTCGAGCACGGCCCGGTGCTCGGCGCGCAGCCGGCCGGCGGTGCGCGGCCAGGACGGCAGCCGCTCGATGCCGACCGCGACGTAGCCGCCGATCGCGCCACGCAGGCCCGACATCACGGCCTCGACGAGCACGTTGCCGGCGAGGCGCACGAACTCCAGGTGGAACGCCTGGTCGAGCTCGAGGAACTCGGCGGCAGGGACGTCGTCGTCCTCCATCCGCGCCAGGAGCCGGCGCGCCTCCTCCAGGTGGGCGGCGGCGCCGGGCGCGTGGTCGGCCGCGCGTTCCGCGGCCTGCGCCACGGCCCACGACTCGAGCAGGACCCGCGTGGCGACGACGTCCCGCACCGGCAGCGTGCCGGTGGCGACGTGGAGGCGGACGGCCGCGCCCAGGCCGGCGGCGGGGCGGTCGATGACGACGGCGCCGGCGTTCGGGCCGGAGCCGACCCCGGGCCGGACGATGCCGAGCGCGTCGAGGACGCGGATCGCCTCGCGCACCGACGGCCGGGAGACGCCAAGGTCCTCCGCGAGCGCCCGCTCGCCGGGCAGCCGCTCGCCGAGGCCCCAGCGGCCGGCGGCGATGCCTTCCTCGAGGTAGGCGAGGACTCGTTCGTGGGTGCGCACGGGCTCAGCGTAACGACATCGGGCCCGGTGGTCAGACCACATCCGCTAGAGTGGCCGCTCGACGCCGCGCTCCCGTGCGGCGCCGCACCGCCCGGGCCATGCTGACCATGCAGGCCGTTGCTGGACCGACCGCCGCATCGCAGCGGCGCCGAAGGAGTTCCGAGGAGTCGCATGCGCATCGCCCTCGCCGCCACCTGTCTCGCCGACACCCTGTTCCCCGGGGCCCCGCGCGCCACCGCGCGCCTGCTGGAGCGGCTCGGCCACGAGGTCGTGTTCCCTACCGGCCAGGCGTGCTGCGGGCAGATGCACGTCAACACCGGCTACTTCCGCGAGGCGGTCCCGGTGATCCGCAACCACGTGGAGACGTTCGCGCCGGTGGCGGACGGCGAGTGGGACGCCGTCGTCATCCCGTCCGGGTCGTGCACAGGGTCCGTGCGCCACCAGCAGGCGATGGTCTGCCGCCGCGCCGGCCTCGACGACCTCGCGACGACCGCGGAGGCGGTCTCGGCGAAGACGTACGAGCTGTCGGAGCTGTTGGTCGACGTCCTCGGCGTCACCGACGTCGGCGCCTGGTTCCCGCACCGCGTCACCTACCACCCCACCTGCCACTCGCTGCGCATGCTGCACGTGGGCGACAAGCCGCTGCGGCTGCTGCGGGCCGTGGCGGGGATCGACCTCGTGGAGCTGCCCGCGGCGGACACGTGCTGCGGGTTCGGCGGCACGTTCGCGCTGAAGAACGCGGACACGTCGGCGGCGATGCTCGCGGACAAGACGGCGCACGTGCGCGGCACGGGCGCCGAGGTGCTCACCGCCGGCGACATGTCCTGCCTCATGCACATCGGCGGCGGCCTGTCCCGGCAGGGCACCGGCGTCCGGGCGCTGCACCTGGCCGAGGTGCTCGCCTCGACGCGCGAGGAGCTCACGCCCCTGCCCGAGGCGACGTTCACCCGCCCAGGGCGCGACGAGCGGACGGGGGCCGCGCGATGAGCGAGACGTTCCTCGGCCTGCCCCGGCCGCGACGCCGCCCCACCGAGGCGGACGAGCCGTTCGGCCCCGTCCCCCACCCGCAGGAGCCGCTGCGCTGGGGCCAGGACTTCCCCGCCGCGGCGAAGCAGACGCTCGCGAACGACCAGCTGCGCCGCAACCTCGGCCACGCCACGCAGGTGATCCGCACCAAGCGGGCCGCCGTCGTCGGCGAGGTGCCCGACTGGGAGCCGCTGCGCGACGCCGGCTCGGCCGTGAAGCAGCAGGTCATGGCGCACCTCCCGGACCTGCTCCAGCAGCTCGAGGAGAACGTCGTCGCGCGCGGCGGCATCGTGCACTGGGCGCGCGACGCGGTGGAGGCGAACCGGATCGTCGCCGGCATCGCGAAGGCCAAGGGCGCCGACGAGGTGGTCAAGGTCAAGTCGATGGCCACCCAGGAGATCGGGCTGAACGAGGCGCTGGCCGACCAGGGCGTCGCCGCCATCGAGACGGACCTGGCCGAGCTCATCGTGCAGCTCGCCGACGACATGCCCTCGCACATCCTGGTCCCCGCGATCCACCGCAACCGGTCGGAGATCCGCGACATCTTCCTCGCCCGCATGGGCGACGCCCCGCCCGACCTCTCGGACGTGCCGCGCGAGCTCGCGATGGCGGCCCGCGCGCACCTGCGCCGCAAGTTCCTGTCCGCCAAGGTGGCGGTGAGCGGCGCCAACTTCGCCGTCGCGGACACGGGCACGCTCGCCGTCGTCGAGTCGGAGGGCAACGGCCGCATGTGCCTCACGCTGCCCGAGACGCTGGTGACGGTGATGGGGATCGAGAAGCTGGTGCCCACCTTCGACGACCTCGAGGTGTTCCTGCAGCTGCTCCCCCGCTCGTCGACGGGCGAGCGCATGAACCCGTACACGTCGCTGTGGACGGGGGTCACGCCCGGTGACGGGCCGCAGGAGTTCCACCTGGTGCTGCTCGACAACGGCCGCACCGACGTGCTCGCCGACGAGGTAGGGCGCTCCGCGCTGCACTGCATCCGCTGCTCCGCGTGCCTCAACGTGTGCCCCGTCTACGAGCGGGTGGGCGGCCACGCCTACGGCTCCGTGTACCCCGGTCCGATCGGCGCGATACTCACGCCGCAGCTCACGGCGTCGACCGGCGGCGTGTCCGGGCACCACGACCCGAACGCCTCCCTGCCGTACGCGTCGTCGCTGTGCGGCGCGTGCTACGAGGTGTGCCCGGTGAAGATCGACATCCCGTCGATCCTCGTCGACCTGCGCGCCCGCGAGGTCGACGCCGACCGCTCGGCGCGCGCCGTCGACCCGTGGCGCACGGCCATGAAGGCCGCGTCGTGGGTGATGGCCGACGGCGACCGGTTCGCCGTCGCCGGTCGCGCCGCGACGCTGGGCAGCGGCCTCGGCGGCCGCGACCACGCGATCTCGGTGGCGCCTCCGCCGGCCACCGCGTGGACCCGGTCGCACGACCTGCCCGCCCCGCCCCGGCAGACGTTCCGGCAGTGGTGGAAGGCGGAGCACGAGAACGAGGAGGGCACCCGATGAGCGAGGCACGCACCGAGGTCCTGGCGCGCGTGCGCGCGGCGCTGGGACAGGCCGGCTCAGGCACGACGCCGTCGGGCAAGGTCGGCACGCCACCGCGCCCCGAGCCCGTGCCGCGGGCCTACCGCGCCGCCGGGGAGCACGCCGTCGGCTCGCCCGAGGTGCTGGAGCAGCTGGTCGACCGGCTCGTGGACTACAAGGCCCACGTGCACGACGTCACCGCCGACGCCCTGCCCGCCGCCGTCGCCACCCTCGTCGCCGACCTGTCAGGGCCACACGAAGGTTCCCGTGGTCGTGGCCCTGACAACTCCACGGCTCCGGAGTTGTCAGGGCCAGGAGCAGGTTCTGATGGCCCTGGTCCTGACAGGTCGGTGCGGGTGGTGGCGCCCGACGGGCTGGACGACGCGTGGCTCGCGGCGCTGCCGGCGGGCGTGGAGGTCGTGCGCGACTCGCGGGAGCGCCCGCTGGCCGCGACGGACCTGGACACCGTGGCCGCCGTCGTCACCGCCGCCCGGGTGGCGATCTCGGAGACGGGCACGATCGTGCTCGACGGCGAGCCGGACCAGGGGCGGCGCGCGATCTCGCTGGTGCCCGACGTGCACCTGTGCGTGGTGCGGGCCGACCAGGTGGTGCAGACGGTGCCCGAGGCCGTGCGGCTGCTCGGCGTGCACCCCGAGCGGCCGCTCACGTGGATCTCGGGCCCCAGCGCGACGTCGGACATCGAGCTGGACCGCGTGGAGGGCGTGCACGGCCCGCGGACCCTGCACGTGCTGCTGGTCGCCGCCGGCTGACGACGACCAGCCGCGCGTCAGGGCGTGTCGCCCACGGCGTCGACCAGCCCCGACTCGAGCAGGGCCCAGCCGGTGGGCTCCGAGTCCGCGTCCAGCGTCGTTCTGGTCCCGAGGACCTCGTCCGTGTCCGGGTCGATGACGATGTCGGTCCGAGCACCCCGGGCGGTCGTCAGGCCGACCCCCACCCCGCTGCGCCCCACGACGTCCGTCAGCCCTCCCGTCGTGGTCACCCCGGGGATCTGCGCGACGGCGCCGAGGAGCCCGGCCTCGATCTCCGGCGGCATCCCACCGTTCTCCAGCAGCCGGACGACCTCGTCGAACACCGCCTGGTCGGGGCGGTCGGCCGGGAGGCCTGCCGGCTCCTCGGGGGGGTCGACGGTGGCTCGCAGGAACGCGAGCATCGCCCCCGCGTCCCCGTCGGTCGGCATGCCCGTCGGGAACGCAGGGATGTCGCCACAGGCGTCCCAGGTCCCGTCGCAGGGTTCGAGAGGCGACTCCCACGGACCACCGTCGGGGTCCCACGGGTCCTGACCGGGCTCTGTCACCCCCGTGACCAGGCCCGGGTGCTGGGCGTCGACGGACTTCCAGGCCTCCCGGGTCTGGGTCACCATGGCGACCGCGTAGTCGCCGTCGGGCCCCTCACCCTCGTGCATGGCGCGCTGGACGCCCCTCGTGTACACGAACTGGTCGCCGCGCGGGTCCCATGCCGGTTCCTCCGCGGCACGGTCGGCCGCCGACCGCAGCAGCTCCACGGCCTCCGCGCTCGCCGCCGGCCGGTCGCCGACGGTCGGGACCACGGCGAGAGTCCCGGCCGCGACGGCGGCGATCCCGGCGGCGAGCACGACGCGGCGCCCGCCGCGGCGACGACCCGGCCCGGAGCCCGCGGAGCGGCGCCCACCGGGTCGGTCCCCACCCGACCCGACCGCGTCGCCCGAGCGGACCACGTGGAGCGCCGGAATCGGCTCCATCGGCTCGGGCGCTGCCACAAATCCCGCTCCCAGCTCGTCCACGATCCGCCGCCGCAACGCGAGGGGCGGCCCGGCCGTCGGCGGGTCGAGCAGGGTGCCCGCCTGCCGGAGCATCGTCATCTCGTCCATCAGCTCTCCTCCGTCCAACCCTGGGCGCGCAGCCGCGCGCGCAGCACGCGCCGGGCACGGTGCAGGCGCGAGCGCACCGTGCCGATCTTGATCTCGAGCGTCCGTGCGATCTGCTCGTAGGTGAGGTCGCCCCAGGCGGCGAGCAGGAGCACGTCCCGGTCGCGGGCCGCCAACGACGCGAGCGCCTCCGTGAGCGCCGGCCCCGCAGCCCGGGCGCTGACCGCCGCCGCGACGCCGTCCGCCAGGTCGTCGTCGGCGGGCGCGACCCCCGACCTCGCGAACGCGCGGTACCGCGCCGCCTCGGCGCGGTGCCAGCGGGCGATCTCCTTGGTCGCGATCCCGAACAGCCACGGTCGGGCGTCGATCCGGGAGAGGTCGTAGGAGTCCCGGCGCCGGAACGCGGCGACGAACGTGTCCGCCACGACGTCCTCGGCGTGCTCGGCACCCACCCGTCGGTACGCGTAGCGGTAGAGCTGGGCGGAGTACCGCCCGTAGAGCGCCGCGAAATGCTCGGGTTCCTCGATCGACGCCGAGATGATGGCGGCATCGCCGGAGGCGGGCTCTCGGCGCGCGACCGCCGTCATGTCGTCCCGGGTCTCGTGTCGCACGTCCGGACCATCTCCGCCTCCTCGTCGCTGCACTCCGTCGCTGTCCCCTGGTATCTCCCCTCGCGCCGCGAAGAGTTCACGGCGGAAGGGAGACGCCCGACGACGGGCTCGCGTCCAGGAGGGCGTGCACGGCCCGCGGACCCTGCGCATCTGCTCGTCGACGCTCCCAGAGCACGACGACCTGAGCACGACGACGGCGCCCGGGCCCACCGGGGTCCGGACGCCGTCGTCGTCAGCGCGTGATCGCTACCGGTTCAGCCCCGGCGACGTGCGCGGCGACGTGCCCGGGGTGGCGTCGGCGAGGCCGTCACGCAGCGCGAAGTACGCCGGCTTCTTCTCGAAGTCGCCGGTCATGATCGTGGCGTACCCCTCCGGGAAGACCCCCGGCACCCACGACCGCTCGTCGTCGAAGCCCCAGACCGTGAAGCTCGTGCAGGCGGACACACCGAGGCACGCCTGCAGCAGCCGGTCGTACCGGTCGGCCTGGGTGGCGATCTGCTCGGCGGTCGGCTCGCCGTCGTCGCCGAGCGGCATCCGGACGTCGGCCTCGGTGACGGCCACCTTCAGCCCAAGGTCGGCGAACCGCTGGAAGTTCGCCTGCATCGAGTCGTCGAAGCCGTACTGGAGGCTCAGGTGGCTCTGGGCGCCGAAGCCCTGCAGCGGCGCGCCGTCCGCGAGGAGCTCCTTGGCCAGCGCGTAGTAGGCGTCGGTCTTGGCGTTGATGCCCTCCGCGTTGTAGTCGTTCATGAAGAGCAGCGCGTCGGGGTCGGCCTCGTGGGCCCAGCGGAACACGTCGCCGATGAGGCCGACCGGGTCGTCCGCGCAGGCCTTGAGGAACGGGTTGGCCTCGGTGCGCAGTCGCACGCCGCCGGCGTCCCAGTCGTCCTGCATGACCTCGTTGATCACGTCCCACTCGTAGATCTCGCCGGCGTAGCGGCCGACGACGGTGCGCACGTGGTCCTCGAGGACGTCGCGCGCCTCGTCGCAGGTCCAGGTGGCGGCGGCCTCCGTCACCCACTCCGGGTTCTGGCTGTGCCACAGCAGCGTGTGCCCGCGGACCTCCTGGCCGTTGGCCTTGGCGAACGCCACGACGGCGTCCGCGCCGGAGAAGTCGTAGACGCCCGGCTCGGGGTGGAGCTCGGCCCACTTCATGTCGTTCTCGGGGGTGAGCGAGCCGAACTCGTCCCCGAGGATCTTCTGGAACGCGTTCGGGTTCTTGCGGTCGTAGCCGAGCAGCTCGTTCTTGCCCCACACGGCGCTGCCGATCTCGAGATCGTGCGGGCTCTCGGAGCGCAGCGTCGGCTCCGGCGGCCGGGCCTGGGCCATCGGGACGGCCAGTGCGAGGACCGTGACGGCGGACGCCGCGACGGCGGCGGCGCGCTTCAGCTGGGGGGAATGGGACATCGTTGTTCCTCTCCGGGTCGGGTCGTCGACGTCTCGGGCGAGACCGTCGAGGTGGTCCGAACGCGCCGAATATAACGATGTCGATAACGTTTTCGCAATGGCCTCGCGATCCTCCGCGCTCCCCCGGCCGGCGGCGCCCGCCGCCCGGCCGGTCGTCGCCGCTCGCCGGAGGCCGCAGAATGGGTGCCCGTGACCGACAGCGCGCCGCCGACGGACGAACCGGCCGAGTCCGACGCCCTCTTCGAGGTGCCGCCGGGCGCGCGCCGGCCCGCCCGGCGGATCGTGCTGCTCACCGGGCCGTCGGGGTCGGGCAAGACGGCCCTCACGCGCCGGCTCGGCCTGCCGGTGGTCAACCTCGACGACTTCTACCGCGACGTCGACCACCCGGGGATGCCGATGCGGTACGGCATCGTCGACTGGGACGACCCGCGCAGCTGGGACTCCGAGGCCGCGCTCGACGCGCTCCGCGAGGTCGTCCGCACGGGCCGCGCCGAGGTGCCCGTCTACGACATCCCGACGTCGCGCCGCACCGGCGGCACGGTGCTCGAGGCGGGCGACGCGCGCGTCGTCGTCGCCGAGGGGATCTTCGCGGCCGAGCTGGTCGCCGCGTGCCGGCGCGAGGGCATCCTCGCCGACGCGATCTGCCTCGCCCGCCCGCGCGTCGTGACGTTCTGGTTCCGCTTCCTGCGCGACGTCGCCGAGTCCCGCAAGCCGCTGCCCACCCTGGTACGGCGCGGCTGGGGCCTCATGCGCGCGGAGCCCGCCCTCGTGCGCCGCTGGGTGGGGCTGGGCTGCCGGCCCGTGGCGCCCGCGCAGGCCGAGCGGGACATCCGCGCCCTGCTCGCGGCCTGAGCTCGCTGCACGCGGTGCGGTGGCGCCCCTACGGTGGGCGCATGGCAACGGTGCGAAAGTTCCAGGTGACCTTCGACTGCGCGGAC
Organism: Isoptericola sp. NPDC055063; assembly: GCF_053608125.1. Lineage (NCBI taxonomy): Bacteria > Bacillati > Actinomycetota > Actinomycetes > Micrococcales > Promicromonosporaceae > Isoptericola > Isoptericola sp. NPDC055063. The sequence continues at coordinate 70,451 of NZ_JBSGUW010000004.1, forward strand.
CCGGCGCGCGTCGCTCGCTTCTGGTGCGAGGTGCTCGGGTACGTCATGCCCGACGGCGTGGACTGCGTCGCGCAGGACCCCACCGGCGAGGGTCCGCGGTTGTTCTTCCAGAAGGTGCCCGAGGGAAAGGTCGTGAAGAACCGCGTGCACCTGGACGTACGCGTCGGCACCGGGCTCGTCGGCGACGAGCGCCTCGCCGCCCTGCGCGCCGAGCAGGCTCGCCTCGAGCCGCTGGGCGCCGTCCACCTGTGGACGCAGCTCGCGGACGGCGAGGAGGAGTCCTGCATCACCATGCAAGACGTCGAGGGCAACGAGTTCTGCCTCGACTGACGCCCGTCGCGGGAGCGTCAGGCGACGAACCCGAGGGACGCCCAGCGGAGCAGCGCCCACGCGAAGACGACGACGGACGCCGCGACGACCCACGGGCGGCTCCACCCGGCGAGCCCGGTCGCGGCTGCACCCACCAGGGCGAGCGGCACGAGGTAGAGCACCGCGAGCGCGCTGATCGCCAGCGCCGCGGCGAAGGCCGGCGTCACGCCGTCGCCCGACCCACGCGCCTCCCTGTCGAGGACCTCGCGCCCACCGCCGGCTTCGTTCGTCATCGCCGTCCTGCTTCCCGTCGACCCCGTGCACGTCGTCGTGCCGCGGCCGCGATCCTAGGGAGCACCGGGCACGGAGGGAAGCCGCCTCGCGCGAGCACCCGGACGCACCCGGTCGGCGCGTCGGGCGACCGGGGCTACGCGCCGGGCAGCGGCTCGTCGAACAGCTCCAGGAGGCGGGTGGTGGTGCGCCAGGAGCGCACGGTCATCTGCCGGAACACGGGCATGCCCATGAGCCGCTGGATGCGGGTACGCCGGGCCTCGGCCGCGACGCGGGAGAAGTAGATCGCCGCCGGGCCGGGCGCGACGGCGTCGACACCGTCGCGCAGCTCGGGCATCGCGTCAAGCACCTCGTGCGCGGTGAGCGGCGCCTTGAGGAAGAAGACGTCGCTGCGCAGCGCGTCGGAGCCGTGGTCCGGCGGCGCGGCGGCGACGGTGGCACTCAGCTCGTCCCGCGAGCGGACCAACGTCGGGACGGCGAAGCCGTACCGGTCCGCGAGCGCCGCCTCGATCGCGCACTCCAGGTCGGGACCGCTCGCCGGGCCCGCCGCCATCAGCACGTTGCCGCTCTGCTGCACGGTCCGCACGGCGCCGAGGCCGGCGTCCGCGAGGCACGCGGCGAGGTCCGTCATGGCGACGGCGTGGCGGCCGCCCACGTTGATCCCGCGCAGCAGCGCGACGGACGTGGGCACGGCGGGCGCCCCTGCGGACCGGCGCGGCTCGCTGACCATCCGTCCACGGTGCCACCGGCCCCCGACATCGGGCCTGGAAAGTGTCATGCGAACGTCACACGGCGGTCATCCGCACCACATGATCGGCGCTCACGCTGGGCGCAGGAGGTGGTCCGGATGGCTGTGCAGACGGTCGATCGGGGGGCTCTTCGAGTCCTCTCGCTCTACGAGGGGTTCTTCAGCGGCGGCGCGCGCGTGCTGCACTCGTCGGTGGTGGCCGGCCTGCACGGCCAAGGCCGCCAGCGGCACGCCGTGCTGAGCATCCACGACGACGTGCGGCGTGAGGCCGCGCGGCAGCGGATGGTCGACGACCCCCGCTACCGGCAGCTCACGGCAGCGGGCGTGCGCGTGACGTCGCTCGGCCGGTCCGCGGACGTGCCGCACGACCCGGAGGTCGTCACCGACGCGGAGGCCGAGGTGCTCGCCCGCGCGCTCGGCGCCACCGACGTCGTGCTGTCGCTGAAGGAGCAGCCGCTGCGGCTGCTCTCCCGGCCCGACGTGCTGCCGGACCGGCCGGTGGTCGCGTGCCTGCACCGGTCCGACCCGCAGAACCAGGGCTCGGGGCTCGGGCACCTGCTGCGCGCGGCCGACGACGGGCGGCTCGCCGCGGTCGTGTGCTGCGCGGAGTCCACCCGCGCCGCCTACGAGGCCGCGGGCGTGCCCGCGCACCTGCTGCGCGTCATCCCGAACGGCGTCGACCTCACGCGCTTCCGCCCCGTGCCGCCGGCGCGGCGCCTGGCCCTGCGCGGGGCGCACCGGCTCCCCGCCGACGGTGTGGTCGTCACGTACGCCGCCCGCTACGACGCGATGAAGAACCCGGGCCTGTTCCTGGCCGCGGCCCGCGAGCTGCTCGGCCGCGACACGGACGCGCACGTGGTGCTGTGCGGGGCGGGGATGAGCCCCGCGAACCCGGACCTGGGCGCCGACCTCGTGCTGGCCTTCGCCGACCGGCCCGATCTGCTCGCGCGCGTGCACCTGCTGGGCGTGCGGCACGACATGGAGCGGGTGCTCGCCGCGTCGGACGTCGTGGCACTCACGTCCGCGTTCGGCGAGGCCGCCCCGCTGTGCCTCATCGAGGGCGCGATGTGCGGCGCGGTCCCCGTGACGACGCCCGTGGGCGACAGCGCGCGGATCGTGGACGGCATCGGCCTGGTGACCGGCTTCGACCCGGCGGAGGTCGCGGCCGCCTGGCTCGAGGCCGCCGCCCGCCGCGACGCCCTCTCCGGCGCGCTGGTCGCCGCGCGGCCCCGGTTCAGCCACGTGCGCATGCTGTCCGCGTACGCCGCCACGGTCGAGCGGGCCCACCGCGGGCTGGGCCTGACGCTGGCGCGCGGCTGAGCCGCGGCGCCGCGACCGACGTCGCGCGGGCTACGCCACGTCGGGCCGCGTCATCAGGGGCGCGGTCACGTGCAGGGCCAGGTCGGGGCCCGTCAGGGGCACGAGGTTCCACGTCGCGACGGCGGTACCGCCGTGGGCGTCGACCTCCACGCGCACGCGGTGCGGCGTCGTGATCACCACGACGTCGGCGACGAACGTCCGCCCCCGCCAGGCGCCGCGCGCGACGACCGGCCGCCCGAGCGGTGCGCTCTCCCGCCATCCCTCGTGGCCCACCTCGACGTCGAGGCCCGGCCCGAGGCGCAGGAGCCAGCCGCCGTCGCGGGGCTCGACGGCCACGACCGTCCCGTCCGGCAGCGCGGAGCCCTCGGCGGACGCGTCGACGCTCGCCGTGACGGCTTCGCGACCACCGACCGTCCCCGTTACGGGCGGCAGCGCGAGCCCTCGCAGCCGCTCGGCGAGGGCCGCGTCGGCGGCCGGGTCCCCGCCGCCGTCCGGGTCGGCGTCGAGCCCAGGCAGGAGGCACTCCCACAGCGGGCCGAGCAGCGTCTCTCCACCCGCGCTCAGCGCAGCCGTCACCGCGACCACGAGGTCGAGCGACGGCACGACGACGCAGCTCTGTCCGAACGACCCCTCCCCCCGGAACCCGTGCCGCGACCTCCAGAACTGGTACCCGTACCCGCACAGCACGTCAGGGTTCTGCGACCAGCCCTCGACCTGCTCCGTGGGCGCGTGCCACGCCGTGGCGGTCTCGACCCACGCGCGCGGCACGAGCTGCCGGTCGCCCCATCGGCCGCCGCGGCGCAGCAGCTCCCCGAAGGCGGCCACCGCCTCGGTCGTCAGGTGCAGGCCGTGGAAGCCGAAGGACGCTCCGCTCGCCACCCGGTCCCACTCCGCGTGGTGGACGCCCATCGGGACGAAGACCCGCTCGTCGAGGAGCTCGGGGAGGCCGCACCCGGTGACCCGCTCCACCATGCGGGCGAGGACGTAGGTGGTGGCGTTGTCGTAGCCGTGCACCGTGCCCTCGGGGGCGGCGAACGGCACGCGCAGGAAGCCCTTCGTCAGGTCCCCCGGCTCGAGCTCCCACGCCTCCGTGAGGCTGTCGGTGCGGTGGCCGCTGGTCATCGACAGCAGGTGGTGGACGGTGAGGCGCCGCCCCTGCGCGAGGACGTCCGCGGGGCCGTCGGCGGGCGCGCTCTCCGGCAGCACGTCGACCACGCGGTCGTCGAGGGAGAGCAGCCCGTCGGCGACGGCCAGCCCGACGGCGACGGCGGTGAACGACTTGGTCAGCGAGTACAGCAGGTGCGGGCGGTCCGCCGTGTACGGCGCCCACCACCCCTCGGCGACGACGCGGCCGTGGCGCACCACCATGAGCGAGTGGCACTCGACGCCGTCGGCCTCGAGCCGGTCGAGCAGGTCGAGCACGGCGCGGGCGGACACGCCCTCCGCCGACGGGGTCGAGCGCGGCAGCAGGGACGGTCCGGGGTGCATGCGGGCACCGTACCGACGCCGCGCCACGGAATTTCGCGGGGCCGCGCGCCCCGGGTGCTCCCGCCGTCAGCGCGTCGAGTCGCGCAGCTGCACCTCGAAGTCGACGTCGGTGACGGCGCCGCCCACGGCGTCGTCGACGGCGGCCCGGACGGCGAGGCCACCCATCTCCTCCAGCGGGATGCGCACGGTGGACAGGGCGGGCACGTGGTCGCGCAGCGTGGGGACGTCGTCGAACCCGGCGACGCGCACGTCGCGCGGCACCTCGACGCCGAGCTCGCGCAGGCGCGCGATGAGGCCGATAGCCATGACGTCGGTGACGGCGAAGACGCACAGCGGGTCGCTGCCGGCAGGCTCGGCGCGCACCAGCTCGGCGAGATCGTCGCCGGCCGCGTAGCCGCCGTCGCGGGAGAACTCGGCGGTGAGCACCTCGGCCACGGTGCCGCCCCCGGCACGCGCGGCCGCGGTGAAGGCGTCGGTACGCTCGCGCGACGTCACAACCCGGGCCGGGCCGCCGAGCACCACGAAGCGCCGCTGACCCTGGGCGAGCAGCGCCTCCGCGAGCGCGCGGGCCCCGGCGGCGTTCGGCGGGCGCACGACCGACCCGTCGCCCACGGGCTGGCCCACGATGACGGAGCGACCTCCGGCGGCGACGAACGCGTCGAGCTCGGCGGCCAGGGCGGCGTCCTCGTCGGGCGTCCAGCGCGTGCCGGCGACGACGACGGCGTCCACGCGGTGTGCGGCGAACGCGGCGACGGCCTCGCGCTCGGCCTCGGGGTCGCGGCCCGTCGAGGCGAGCAGCACGAGGCGCCCGCGGTCGCGGGCGGCGTTCTGCGCGCCGGCGGCGATCGAGGAGAAGTAGGGGTCGGAGATGTCCTGGACGACGAGCCCCAGCAGACCCGACCGCGCCCGCGCCAGGGCCTGGGCCTGGGCGTTCACGACGTATCCCAGCTCGGAGGCCGCCGCCTGGACGCGGGCGACCAGCTCCGCGCCGGGCTGCCGCGCCGACCCGTTGAGCACCCGCGACGCCGTGGCGAGGGAGACCCCCGCGCGGTCCGCGACGTCCTGCAGCCTCGCTCGTCCCACGTGCTCCTCCTGGCCTGTCCGGGCGTCCGCCTTGACGCGCTCGCCGGACACACCTTACCGTGATCGGGAAAGCGCATTCCTCTGCCGTCCCGGCATAGGGTCCGTGCACCACCCGGCGCCGCGCGCCGACGACGAAGGAGTCCTGAGTGAGCACACCCACGCGCACCCTGCGCATCGCGATGAACGGCGTGACGGGCCGCATGGGCTACCGCCAGCACCTCGTGCGCTCGATCCTGCCGATCCGCGAGCAGGGCGGCGTCGAGCTGGCCGACGGCTCGCGCGTCCAGGTGGAGCCCGTGCTGGTGGGCCGCAACGAGTCCAGGCTCGCCGAGCTGGCCGCGCTGCACGGCGTGGACGAGTACACGACCGACCTCGACGGGATCATCGCCGACCCCGCCACGGACATCGTGTTCGACGCCTCCATGACCTCGCTGCGCGCCAAGACCCTCACCAAGGCGATGCAGGCCGGCAAGCACGTCTACACCGAGAAGCCCACCGCGGAGACGCTCGCCGAGGCCGTCGACCTCGCCCGCCTGCGCGAGGAGACCGGCGTCACCGCCGGCGTCGTGCACGACAAGCTGTACCTGCCGGGCCTGGTCAAGCTGCGCCGCCTCGTCGACGAGGGCTTCTTCGGGCGCATCCTGTCGCTGCGCGGCGAGTTCGGCTACTGGGTGTTCGAGGGCGACCACCAGGCCGCGCAGCGGCCGTCGTGGAACTACCGCAAGGAGGACGGCGGCGGCATGACCACGGACATGTTCTGCCACTGGAACTACGTCCTGGAGGGCATCCTCGGCGCCGTCAAGACCGTCAACGCGCAGACCACCACGCACATCCCCACCCGCTGGGACGAGCAGGGCAAGGAGTACGCCGCCACCGCCGACGACGCCGCGTACGGCATCTTCGAGGTCGAGACGCCGGACGGCGACCCGGTCGTGGCGCAGATCAACTCCTCCTGGGCCGTGCGCGTGTACCGCGACGAGCTCGTCGAGTTCCAGGTGGACGGCACGCACGGCTCGGCCGTCGCCGGGCTGCGCAAGTGCGTGGCCCAGCAGCGCGCGCACACCCCCAAGCCCGTGTGGAACCCCGACCTGCCCGTCACCGAGCCGTTCCGCGACCAGTGGCTCGAGGTGCCCGCGAACGCCGACCTCGACAACGGCTTCAAGCTGCAGTGGGAGGAGTTCCTGCGCGACGTCGTCGCCGGCCGCCCGCACCGGTTCGACCTGCTGTCCGCCGCGCGCGGCGTGCAGCTCGCAGAGCTCGGGCTGCTGTCGTCGGCCGAGGGCCGCCGCCTCGACGTCCCGGAGATCGCGCTGTGACGACGACGTCCGTGAACACCGCCCTCGCCCCGGAGCTGACGCCCAGCGGCGTCACCGTGCGCCTCCCCCGGTTCGACGCCGCGGGCCGCGCCACCGGCACGGAGGTGCGCGAGCTGCACGCCCCGGGCCCGTGGACGAAGCCCGCCGGGCCGATCACCTCGCGCCTCGCGTTCGCGGCGGCCCACGTCGTGCCGCAGGTCGGCGCGGAGAACGTGCCGGGCGCGCCCGCCGTCGTCGACTGGGACGCGACGCTCGCCTACCGGCACCGCATCTGGGAGCACGGCCTCGGCGTCGCCGACGCCATGGACACCGCGCAGCGCGGCATGGGCCTGGACTGGGCCGCGACGCAGGAGCTGGTGCGCCGGTCGTCCGCCGAGGCCGCGGCCGTCGGCGCGCGCATCGCGTGCGGCGCGGGCACGGACCAGCTCGACCCGGCGACCCTCGAGCCCGGGGAGGCCGGCCTCGCCCAGGTGGTCGACGCCTACCGCGAGCAGGTGCACGTGGTGCAGGACGCCGGCGCGCAGGTCATCGTCATGGCCTCGCGCGCGCTGGCGAAGGTGGCCCGCTCCCCCGAGGACTACGCGCGCGTCTACGACGCCGTCCTCGCGGAGGCCGACCGGCCCGTCGTGCTGCACTGGCTGGGCACGATGTTCGACCCGGCCCTGGCCGGGTACTGGGGGTCCGACGACGTCGAGTCCGCGACCCGGACGTTCCTCGACCTCATCCGGGCCCACCAGGACAGGGTCGACGGCGTCAAGGTGTCGCTGCTCGACGCGCAGCACGAGGTCGGGCTGCGCCGCGCGCTGGCCGCCCTCGACGGCTCGCCCGTGCGCCTCTACACCGGCGACGACTTCAACTACCCCGAGCTGATCGCGGGCGACGAGCAGGGCCACTCCGACGCCCTGCTCGGCATCTTCGCCGCCATCTACCCGGCGGCGTCCACCGCGCTGCAGGCGTTCGACGCCGGCGCCGCGGGAGACCCGGACGGCGCGGCCCGCGGGCACGCGATCCTCGCCTCGACCGAGAGGCTGGGGCGGCACATCTTCGCGGCGCCGACCTTCTACTACAAGACGGGCGTGGCGTTCCTGTCCTGGCTGAACGGCTTCCAGCCGGGCTTCCAGCTCGTGGGCGGGCTGCAGTCGGGCCGGTCGCTGGCGCACCTGGTGGAGCTCGCGCGCCTGGCCGACGGCTGCGGCATGCTGCTCGACCCGGCGCTCGCCGCCCGGCGCCTGGACGCGCTGCTCGTCACGAACGGGGTGACCGCATGACCGCCACGCCGGACGGAGCAGACCTCGGCCGCTGCTCCCTCAACACCGCCACCGTCAAGCACGCCACCCTCGCCGAGGCCGTCGACGCCGCGGCGGCCGCCGGGATGGGTGCGGTCGGGCTGTGGCGCCACCAGGTGCAGGAGCACGGCGCCGACAAGGCGGCCCGGATCGTCGCCGACGCGGGACTCCGGGTCTCCTCGCTGTGCCGGGGCGGCTTCCTCACCGCCGCCGACGAGGCCGGGATCGCGGCCGCGCTCGACGACAACAAGCGCGCCATCGAGGAGACCGCGGGCGTCGGCACCCGCGAGCTGGTCTTCGTCGTGGGCGGCCTGCCCGCCGTGAGCGCGCCCGGCCGTGGCCCCCGCACCGACGCCGGGCCGGGCGACCGGGACGTCGTCGCCGCCCGGAACCGCGTGGCCGACCGGGTCGCCGAGCTCGCGCCGTTCGCGGCCGAGCACGACGTGCGGATCGTGCTCGAGGCGCTCCACCCGATGTTCGCCGCCGACCGCGCGGTGATCTCCACGCTCGGGCAGGCGCTCGACCTCGCCGCGCCGTTCGCCCCCGAGACCGTGGGCGTGGTCGTCGACACCTACCACGTGTGGTGGGACCCGCAGCTGCGCGAGTCGATCGCGCGGGCCGGGGCCGAGAGCCGCATCGCCGGTTACCAGGTGTGCGACTGGAACCTGCCGCTGGCCGCCGACCCGCTCAACTCCCGCGGGCACGTGGGCGACGGGTACGTCGACTTTCCGACGATCTCCCGCTGGGTCGCGGAGGCCGGCTACACCGGGGACGTCGAGACCGAGATCTTCAACGAGGAGATCTGGGCCGACGACCACCGCGCCACCGCCCGCACCGTCGCCGAGCGGTACGCGGCGCACGTGCTGCCGCACCTGTGACGGCACGACCGGTCCGGACGCGACCGGTCAGGATCGGAGAAGCGCGAGCAGCGGGCGCTCCCTAGCGTGGGTGGTGGGGGGGGGGGGGGGGGGGGGGCCCACCCCCCATGAAGAGAAAAAAGAACAAAACACCCAGCACCCTCCCCACCCACACCCACCAACCGCACAGAACCAA
>NZ_JBSGUW010000004.1:79354-122501 GCF_053608125.1 Isoptericola sp. NPDC055063
GGGGTGGGGGGGGGGGGGGGGGGGGGGGGGAGGAGGGGGGGGAGCGGGTCGTCTTTGGGGGGGGGGGGGTGGGGCCCGCCTGCCCCCCCCCCCCCACCAGCCGGGAGGAACGACATGGCCACGTCCGAGGGTCTCAGCGCCGACGAGCGCGCCGCGGTGAAGCAGCGCGCCAAGGAGCTCCGTGAGCAGGAGAAGGCGGGCAAGAACCGCGCCGCGGGCGAGAAGGCCGTGCGCGCGGCGATCGACCCGCTCGAGGGCACCGACCGGGACATCGCCGAGGGGATGTACCGGGTGGTCTCCCAGGTGGCGCCCCACCTCGTGCCGAAGACGTACTACGGCATGCCGGGCTTCGCGAACGGCGACGGCAAGATGGTGGTGTTCATGCAGCCCGCCGTGAAGTTCAAGACCCGCTACGCCACGGTCGGCTTCGACTTCGCCGCGCACCTCGACGACGGCGACTTCTGGCCGACGGCGTTCGCCGTGCTCGCCTGGACGCCCGCGTTCGAGGAGCGGCTCGCCGCGCTGGTGCGCCAGGCGGCGAGCTGACCTCGACGCTCGATGCACGCCCAGCGAACCCGCCCCGTCCGCCGAACAGGCGGTTGTGCACCTTCTGAGCGTTCAGAACGTGCGCAACCGCCTGTTCGGCATCCATGGAGCGGGTCAGGCCGGGCGTACCTCGGCGCGCGCGAGCTCGGTGATCCCGCGGGCCTCGAGCGCCGCGGGGTCGGCGGCCGTCGCGCTGGTCACGGCGGTGACGGCGGCGCCCCGCTCGCGCAGGTCGTGCCACAGCTCGAACACGGCGCCGCCGGGGCCGAGCGAGGGCCGCGAGAGCGGCAGGTCCGCGCCGTCGACGTCGACGACGACACCCACGGTGCGCGGCTGCGCGAGCGGCAGCGCGCCGCGGCGGGCCTCCGCGACGACCTCGGCGAACCGGCGGCCGAGCGGCTTGACCCGGTTCTCGGTGTCGAGCAGGCCGAGCGAGTACTCGAGGTCCTTGTAGTCGGCGAGGTCGCGGGTCACGTCGTGCGAGCACCACCAGGTGACGGCGTACAGGTCCTGCGTCGTGAGGGCCGCCTCGAGGGTGCGGGTGGCGAACTCGGGCATCTCGGCCTCGGCGAGGTTCATCGAGGGGGCGCCCACCTCCTGGAGCCACACCTGGCGCGACGGGTCGGTCGCGAACGCCTTCGACAGCTCGATCATCCACTCGGCGTGCCGCACGGACTGCGGCGACAGCGCGCCGTACGTCGCGGCCGTGCCGTTGAAGATCCACGAGTGCACGGTGGTCATGTCGCCGAGGCGCGAGGCGTGCTCGGGCAGGAACGAGTGGTCGTCCCAGTACCAGAGGTGGTCGTTCTCGCTGTGCACGACGACGTGGCGCGGGTCCCGGTCGCGCGGCGCCCCGAGCAGCGAGGTCAGCCAGTGCGTCACCTGCTCCACGGTGGCGGGCATGGCCGCGGGGTTCGGCTCCAGGAACTGGTTGAGCTCGTTGCCGAGCGTCAGGCCCATGAAGTTGGGGCGGTCGCGCACCGCGTCGTAGACGGCGGCGACGAGGGCGGCCTGCGCGTCGACGGCGGGCTGGTCGGCGAACATGTTGCCGTCGTGCCAGTTCACGAGCCACGCGGGCACGAAGTCGAACCCGGACATGTGCCCCTGGACGACGTCGACCGCGACGTCCAGCCCGAACTCGGCGGCGACGTCGGTGACGAGGGCGATGTCGTCGAGGGCGCGGCGGCGGATCAGGGTGCGGTTGGGCTGCAGCACGGGCCACAGCGGGAAGACGCGCACGTGGTCCACGCCGAGGCCGGCGATCGCCTCGAAGTCCGCGCGGACGACGTCGGGGTCGACGGCCATCCACTGGAACATCCAGTCGCGGGACGGGGTGTAGTTGACGCCGAAGCGCGGCACGGTCGAAGTCAAGGGAGCATCCTCGCTGTGTCGGTGTTGCTGCTGTGTCGGTGTTGCTGCTGTCTCGTGGTGCTGAGTTCTCGTGGTGCTGGGCTGGTCACCGGGGCGCCGGGGCCGTGGACTCTCGCACGACCAGCCGCCGTCCGCTGACGGTCCGGGAGGTGACGTCCTCGCCGCGCACGAGCTGCTCGAGGAGGGCGACGGCGGTGCGGGCGCTCTCCTCCACGGGGGCGTCGAGGGCGGTGAGGCGGGGGCGCACGAGCGTCGAGACCCAGGAGTCCTCCCAGGCCACGACGGACAGCTGCTCCGGCACCTGCACGCCGACCTCGGGCGCGTGCGCGACGATCTCGGCCGCGACGGTCTCGTTGTCGACGACGACGGCGGTGACGGCGCCGAGCCGGCCGAGCAGGTCGGCCACCGGGTCGTCGGCCGCCGGGTCCCACGCGGCGAAGGAGGCGTCCATGCCCAGCTCGCCGGCGGCGCGGGAGAACCGCGCGTCGCGAGCCCGGGTGTGCGCGAGGCCGGGGGCGTCGGTGACGCGGGCGACGCGGCGGTGGCCGAGGTCGGCGAGGTGCCCGAGGACGGTCGCGACGGCGGTGTCGTCCTGTACCGTCACTGCGGGCACGGCGTCGTCCACCGGCGCGCCGAGGAGCGCCGCGGGGGCGCCGAGCTGCTCGACGAGCGCGAGGCGCGGGTCGTCGTTGCGCACGTCGACCAGCAGGAACGCGTCGACACGCTGCTCGCCCCACCACTGGCGGTAGACCTGCTCCTCCTCGTCCGCGTGGACGAGGGTCAGCGACAGGGACCAGCCGATGTCGGCGAGCGGCTCGGTGAGGCCGGCCAGCAGACGCATGAAGAACGGGTCGCGGCCGAACGTCTCTCGGGAGCGGGCGATGACGAGGCCCAGGCTGCGGCCGCCCTGGCCGGAGACCTTGCGGCTGGCGTAGTTCGGGCGCCAGTTCAGCTCGTCGGCCGCGGCCCGGATCCGGGCGGCCGTGGCCTCGGAGACGTTGGGGCGTCCGTTGAAGGCGTGGGACACCGCCGAGGGCGAGACGCCGGCGTGCTTGGCGACGTCGGCGATCGTCACGCGTTTCGGGCTCGTGGCAGTCATGGTGCGTCCGAGAGTAGGGGGTTGACCGTGCTCTGTAAAGCGGTATACGTTGCACGCCACTTGATGTGTACCGCTTTACAAGAAAGCGGTGGCGGAGGCTGTTCTCCGCCCCCCGAACGACGCACCGTAGCTCTCAGGGAGGACCAGTGACCCACGGCGTCAACAGGCGCACCGTGCTGAAGGCGGCCATCGGCGGCGGGGTGCTGACCCCGCTGCTCGCGGCCTGCGGCGCCCTCTCCCCCGCGGGCAGCGGGCCGCGGTCGATCTCCGTGCACACCCAGCTCAGCGGCGCCGTCGCCGGGGCCCAGGTGTTCGCGGACGTCGTCGCCGCCTACCAGCGCAGCACCGGGCGCACCGTCGCTCAGCTCAAGAACGGCTCGGACCTGCCGATCGTCTTCGAGACGAGCACGCTGGCCGGCAAGGCGGCCGACGTCGCGATCGTCAACATGATGGGCCGCACCCTGTCGTGGACGCGGCTCGGCGCCACCATCCCGGTGACCGACCTGCTCGACGACTGGGACCTGCGGGACAAGATCTTCCCCGAGGCGCTCACCGAGTGGACCGACCCGCAGGGTCGGCTGCGCGCGTTCCCGTTCACGCGCACCAACTGGCCGGTGTCGTACAACACCGGGCTGCTCGAGGAGGCCGGCGTCGACATCCCGACCACCTCCGACGAGCTGATCGACGTCGCCGACAAGCTGCGTTCCAAGGGCATCGGCCCGGTCACCGTGGGCGGCTCCGACTGGAGCGGCCAGAAGATGTTCCTGCAGGTCCTGCAGGGCTTCCTCACCCAGGACGAGGCGCGCACCGTGTTCTCCTCCGGCAAGCTCTCCGAGAGCGCCGCGGCCCTCCAGGGCGTCGAGCACTTCGTCCAGCTGCGCGACGCGGGCGTCTTCGTCGACGACGTGCAGGGCTACACCTCGGACTCCGAGCTGACCCAGTTCAACACCCGCAAGGCCGCCATCGTCCCGGCGATGTCCTCCGCGCTCGCGCTCGTCCCGGGCGAGCGGGCCAAGGAGGTCACCGTCGGCGGCTGGCCGATGCCGTCGTCCGGCGGCGTGCTGACCCGCCCCAGCGTCATCAAGAGCTACAACGGGCACGGCATCTGGATCAGCGAGAACGGCGCGAAGAAGCTCGACCTCATCAAGCCGTTCGTGCAGTACCTGTACTCCGACGAGGTCGTCGACGACTTCATCCTCGGCTCCGGCCGCGACATGAACCGGATCACGGACACCGTCAGCAAGGACTTCCCGCTGGTCGCGCAGGCCTCCCGGCTCACGGACGACGACGTCACGCCCGTCATGCTGCCCGACCTGCTCATCCCCGACGCCGTCTTCGAACCGATGGTCAAGGCGACCGCGATGGCCTACGGCACCGCGTCCGCCGAGCAGATCGTCGACACGTTCGAGAAGGCCTACCAGGCGGCCTGACCGCCGGCGCCACGAAAGGACTCCCCATGGCCACGCTCGTCGCCGCCGGCCCCCCGACCGCCACCCGTGCCCCGGCGCCCGGCTCCCCCGCCGGGACCCGCCGCCGCGCGCCGCTGCGCGAACGGTTCCCGGGCCTCGCCCTGCCCGCCCTCGTCTGGTACGCGATCTTCATGATCGGCCCCGTGGTCGCGATGTTCGTCATCGCGTTCCTCTCCTGGCCGGGCATGCTCGCCACGCCGACGTTCGCCGGCCTCGGCAACTTCACCGCCGTCTTCGCCGACCCGACGTTCTGGGCGGCCGTGCGCAACTCGGCCGTGCAGATCGTCATCGGGCTGCCGATCATGATCGTGCTCGCGTTCCTGCTCGCGTTCTACGTGGTGCAGAAGCCGCGCGGGCACCGCGTGCTGCGCTACCTGCTCTTCATCCCGGCACTCATCTCCGCGCCCGCCACCGCCATGGTCTTCTACGCCATGCTCAACCCGGACGGCCTCGTCAACGGCGTGCTGCGCCCCCTCGGGTTCGACGGCACCGCCTGGCTCGCCGACCCGAGCACCGCGCTCGGCGCGATCATCGCCGTCGAGCTGTGGAGCGGCATCGGCTACTCCGCCGTGCTCATCGCCTCCCGGCTCGACGGCGTGGACACCGAGATCGTGCAGGCCGCGCGCATCGACGGCGCCGGCGACTGGCGCGTCGCCTGGCGCATGTACTGGCCGATCGCGCGGGACTTCATCGGCGTCGTGACGATGCTGCAGTTCCTGTCGATGCTGTTCAACTCCGCGCAGAACGTGCTGCTGCTGACGCAGGGCGGCCCGGGCACCTCGACGACGACGCTCGCCTACCTCATCTACCAGAAGGCGTTCGTCGAGGCGGACCTCGGCTACAGCCAGGCCGTCGGCGTCGTCCTCTTCGTGATCGGCCTGGTCGGCATGGGCGTCATCCGCCGCGTGCTGCGCGCCACCCACTGATCCCCGACCTCGCCCTAGGAGAACCGTCATGGCCCGGCAGACCGCCGCCCTTCGGGTGCGGGACCGCATCGGCTCGATCACGAGCGGCACGCTCGCGTGGATCTACGCCGCCCTGCTCCTCGTGCCCTTCTACTACTTCATCGTCTCGTCGTTCAAGGACAACGAGCAGATCTTCGAGTCGCCCCTCGCGCTGCCCAGCAGCTGGGACCTCTCGAACTTCACCACCGCCATCCAGCAGGCCGACCTCGGCCTCGCGATCGCCAACTCGGTGCTGACCACCGTCGGCGCCCTGGTGCTCACGCTGGTGCTGGCCCTGCCCGCGTCGTTCGCGCTGGCCCGCGCCACCGGCCGCGCCGGCAAGGTCGTCGAGAGCGTCTTCGCCCTCGGCTTCCTCATCCCGTCGTTCGCGGCGCTGTTCCCGACGTTCCTGCTCGCCGCGGCCATGGGGCTGTTCCACACCCGCACCTTCATCGTGCTGCTGCTGCCCGCGACGGCGCTGCCGCTGTCGGTCGTCATCCTCACGTCTTTCATGCGGACCATCCCGCGCGAGCTCGAGGAGGCCGCCTCCATGGACGGGGCGACGTCGCTGCAGGTGCTGCGCCAGGTCTACCTGCCGATCTGCGTCCCCGGCATCGCGACCGTCCTGCTGCTCAACTTCCTCGCGTTCTGGAACGCCTACCTGTACCCGCTGATCCTCATCGGGCCGGACACCGCGCAGCGCACCATCCAGGTCGCCCTGCCGACCCTCAAGGTCGACGCCGGCACCGACTACGGCGTCCTCATGGCCGGCACGCTGTTCACCCTGCTGCCCGTCTACCTCGTCTACACGGTGCTGCAGCGCCAGATGCAGCGTGCGCTGCTGTCGGGCGCGGTCAAGGGATGACCCTCCCCGATTCCGTCACGCCCGGCACCCCCGTCCGCGCGGCGTCGCTGCCCCTGCGCACCCGCATCGGCCAGGTCAACCAGCGCCTCAAGGGCTGGGAGGCGGTCCGCTGGGTCGACGGCGCGCCGCGCGTCACCGACGTCCTGCGCGCCGAGGTCGACCGCTGGGGCGGCCTCGGCGCCCTGTACGGCGTGCTGCGCGCGGACCCCTGGTCCGCGGTGCGCTGGGAGAACGGCGTGCCGCCCGAGCGCAGCGCCGAGGCGTACGCCGCCGTCCAGGAGCACGTCACCCGGTACGGCGACGGGCTGCCCGTGCTGTTCGTCGAGGAGGCCCCGCACGGCCTCATGGCGCTCGGCGGCACGACGCTGCCCGTCAACCTCGCCCTCGGCGCCGGCATGGACGCGGGGCTGGCCGAGGAGCTCGCTGCCGCCGTGGCCGCCGAGGCGCGCGCCCGCGGCACGCACGTCGCGCTCGTGTCCGGGCTGGACGTGCTGCGCGACCCCCGCTGGGGCCGCGCCGAGGAGTGCTTCTCGGAGGACCCGGCCCTCGCCGCGGCGCTCGTCGAGGCGACGGTCCGCGGGATGCAGGGCACGACGTCGTGCGACGACGCGATCGACGGCGGCCACGTCGCGGTCGTGGCCAAGCACCTCGCCGGCCAGGGCGCGGGCATCGGCGGCCGCAACGGCTCCGGCGCCCCGATCGGGCGCCGCGAGCTCGGCGAGCTGCACCTGCGCCCGGCGTACGCCGCGGCCCGCGCGGGCGTCGCCGGCTACATGGCCGCGTACAACGACGTCGACGGCGTGCCGTGCAGCGCCAACGAGGAGCTGCTCACCGGCACCATCCGCGACCGTTGGGGCTGGCGCGGCCTCGTCATGGCCGACGGCACCGCGATCGACCGACTGCGCGACAGCTCCCCCGACCCGGCCTCGGCCGCGGCGCTCGCGCTGCAGGCGGGCGTCGACCTCAGCCTCTGGGACGAGGCGTTCACGCACGTCGAGGAGGCGCTGGACCGCGGGCTCGTCGCCGAGGCGGTGCTCGACCGCGCCGTCGACCGTGTCCTCGCCCTCAAGCACCGGCTCGGGCTGCTCGGCGACGCGCCGGCCGTGCCCGCGGAGCCGGCCGTGCCCGCCACGACCACGACCGCGGCGCCGGCTCCCGCACGCGACGTCGTCGCGCTCGTCGAGCGCGCGGCGCGGCAGGCCGTCGTCCTCGTGCACGACCACGGCGTGCTGCCCCTGAGCCCCCACGCCACGGTCGCCGTCGTTGGCCCCAACGCCGACGACCTCGACGCCCAGCTCGGCGACTACACCCCGCCGCGCCCCGCCGAGGACCCGGGCGCGTCCACCGTGCGCTCGGCGCTGGCGGACCGGCTCGGCGCGGACCGCGTGCGGCACGCCGCCGGCAGCCGCCTGCGCGGCCCGCTGGAGGACCCCGCCGCCCTCGACGCCGTGCGTGCGGCCTGCGCGGGCGCCGACGTCGCCGTGGTGGTGCTCGGCGGCACCAGCCGCCGCAGCTACGACGACGAGTTCGCCGACAACGGCGCCGTCGAGGGGCCCGCCGCGGACACGACGAACGGCGAGGGCGTGGACCTCTCCTCGGTCGCGCTGCCGGAGGCCCAGCTCGACGTCGCGCGCGCCGCGCGGGCGGCCGGACGGCCCGTCGTCGGCGTCGTCGTGGACGGTCGCCCGCGGGTGCTCACCGACCTCGCGTCGCTCGTCGACGCTCTCCTCGTGGTCCCGTTCCCCGGGCCGACGGGCGGCGCCGCGATCGCCGAGGTGCTGCTCACCGGCGCCGCGTCCGGGCGCCTCCCGGCGACGTTCCCCGTCGCCGACGGCGTGGTGCCCGTGGCGCACGACGAGCGCCTCGAGACCGCCCGCGGCTACCTCGGCCACCCCGTGGTGCGGGGGCTGCCGTTCGGCGCCGCGCACGCGCCGGGCGTCACGACGACCGTGCGCACGCCCGCCGCCGCCGTCCGCGCGGACGACCTCGCCGCCGGGGCCACCGTGGCGCTCACCGTCGAAGTGGCCAACGCCGGTCCCGCCGCCGAGGTGTCGGTGCCGCTCTACGGCCGCCGGCACGAGCTCGGGATCCGGCCCCGGCGACGTACGCTCCTGGGCGTGCAGCGCGCCACGCTCGCGGCCGGCGCGACGACGTCCCTGACGTTCGACCTCGGCCTCGACGCGCTCGGCTCCTGGGCGACCGGCGAGCCGGTCGCAGCGCCCATGACCGTCGGCGCGTGGTGCACCCCCGACCTCGACGAGCCCGCCGGCGCCGCCACCGTGCGCGTCACCGACCAGGAGGACACCACCCCGTGGGACCGCTGACCACCACCCTCGACCCCGCACCCCTGCACCCGGAGATCGAGGCGACGCTGCGCGCGGCCGCCGACCGTGTGCGCGCCACCTCCGGCGACCGCGTCGCCGCGATGGTGCACGCCGCGCTGCGTCGCACGCTCACCGACACCCTGACGGTGGGCGCCGACGGCAGCGTCTTCGTCATCACCGGCGACATCCCCGCGATGTGGCTGCGCGACTCGACCACCCAGCTCACGCCCTACCTGCGCTTCCTCGCGGACTGCCCGCCCCTGGCGGACCTCGTCGCCGGCGTCGTCCGCCGCCAGCTCGCGTGCCTGGACCACGACCCCTACGCCAACGCCTTCAACGACGGCCCCACCGGCGCGCACTACGACCCCGACGACGTCTGCGACGACCCGCACGTGTGGGAGCAGAAGTACGAGGTCGACAGCCTCACCTACCCGGTCACCCTGGCGCACCGCCTGTGGCGGGCCACGGGCCGCACGGACGTCTTCGACGACCGTGCCCACCGCGTGTTGCGCACCGTCGTCGACCAGCTGCGCGCGGAGCAGCACCACGACTCCTCGCCGTACCGGTTCAGCCGCGACACCACGATCCCCACCGAGACGCTGGCCCGCGACGGCCGCGGCACTCCGGTCGGGTTCACCGGCATGACCTGGAGCGCCTTCCGCCCGTCGGACGACGCCTGCACCTACGGCTACAACGTGCCGGCGAACCTGTTCGCCGCGCAGGCGCTGCGGGCGGTGGCCGAGATCGCCGAGGAGGTCTGGGCCGACACCGCGCTGGCCGCCGACGCGCGCGCCCTGTCCGGCGAGCTGGTCGCCGGCGTCGCGGCGCACGGCGTGGTCCCCGCGCCCGGCAGCGACGCCGACGGCGAGCCCGGGACCCGCATCTACGCCTACGAGGTGGACGGGCTCGGCGGCGTGCTGTGCATGGACGACGCCAACACGCCGTCGCTGCTGTCGCTGCCGCTCGTCGCTCCCGACGTCCTGGACGCCGAGGTGTGGCGGGCGACGCGCGCGTTCGTGCTCAGCCCGGCGAACCCGTACTTCTTCTCCGGCACCCTGGCGGCCGGCGTCGGCAGCCCGCACACCCTGCCCGGCCGCGTGTGGCCCATCGCGCTCGCCGTCGAGGGGCTGACCGGCACGCCCAAGGACCGCGAGCGCCTGCTACGCGTCCTCGCCGAGACCGACGGCGGCACGGGACACGTCCACGAGAGCTTCGACCCCTCGGACCCGACCGAGTTCTCCCGGCCGTGGTTCTCCTGGGCCGACTCCATGTTCTGCGAGCTCGCGCTGGCCGTCGCCGACGACGCGGGCGCCTGACCTCACGAGAGCACGGGAGGCCCAGCGAGCCCCGGACGGCACGACCGTCCGGGGCTCTTCTCGACCCCGCTACCTTGCACCGCACGAGACCTGCTACCTTGTCAGGCATGGTACCGACACCGGACGCCGTCCTCACCCAGCTCCGCAAGGGAGTCGTGGAGTACTGCGCCCTCGCCTGCCTGCGCTCGGGGCCCGCGTACGGGCTCGAGCTGGCCGAGCGCCTCGGCGGCACCAGCACCCTGCTGACCAGCGAGGGCACGCTCTACCCGCTGCTCTCCCGGCTGCGCCAGCAGGGCTGGGTCACGACGACGCAGGTCGCGTCGCCCGTGGGCCCGCCGCGGCGGTACTACGAGCTCACGACCGAGGGGCGGGCGGCACTCGACACGTTCGCCGCCACCTGGTCCCGGTTCACCACCGACGTCCGCACGACCTTGGAGCCATGATGACCGCAGCCCCCGCGTTCCCACCCCTGGTCGAGGCGTACCTCGCCGACCTCGAGCGCGCCCTGGCCTCGAGCGACCCGCGCGAGCGCTCCGAGACGCTCGCCGCCGTGCGCGAGCACGCCGCCGAGTCCCTCGCCCTGCACGGCGCGGACGACGCCGGCGCCCGCCGGGTGCTGGACGAGCTGGGCCCGGTGGACGCCATCGCGGCCGCGTCGACGCCTGCGCCGACCCCCGCTCCGAGCGCCGTCGCCCCGGCACCGCGCACCCCCGCCGCCGACGTGTGGCTCGTCGTGGCCGCGTTCGCGTCCCTGACCGTGTTCGTCGTACCGGTCGCAGCGGCGGCCGTGGTCGTGTGGGCGGTCGTCCGGCTCCGCTCCGGCGCCGGGAACCGCACCCTGCAGCGGGTCGCGCTCGCGGTGAGCGTCGTCTCCTTCGTCGGTGCCCTGGCGCTCTACGTGTCACACCTGCTCGCCGCGGGGTGAGCCACCCCGCCCGTCGACCAGCACGCCGGGGGTCAGGTGCTAGAAACCGGTTGCTAGGCTGACCGTCGCGCGGCGGTCACCGAGTTCCCGCGGATGCCGCCGTCTGTCCCAGCGACGTGACGGAAGGCGACCATGACGAACTACAGCAACCCGGTCCTCGACGCGGACTGGCCGGACCCCGACGCCGTGCGCGTCGGCGAGGACTACTGGCTGATCGCGTCCAGCTTCCACCGCGCCCCCGGGCTGCCCGTGCTGCACTCGCGCGACCTCGTGTCCTGGGAGCACGTCGCCAACGCGCTGCCCGCGCTGCCGCCGGCGGGCCACTACGCCCTCCCCCGGCACGGCTCCGGCGTGTGGGCGCCCAGCCTGCGCCACCACGACGGGCTCTTCTGGATCGTGTACCCCGACCCGGACCACGGGATTTTCGTGCTCACCGCGGACGACCCCCGCGGCCCGTGGTCGGAGCCCTGGTGCCTGGTCCGGGGCCGGGGCCTCATCGACCCGTGCCCGTTGTGGGACGACGACGGCCGCGCGTACCTCGTGCACGGCTGGGCCGGGAGCCGGGCCGGGGTGAAGAACCGCCTCACCGTGGTCGAGGTGGACCCCGGCCTGCGCCGCGTCCTCAGGCCGGCGCGCACCGTGATCGACGGCGACGAGCTGCCCGGCTTCCGTACGCTCGAGGGGCCCAAGCTCTACCAGCGCGACGGCTGGTACTGGATCTTCGCGCCCGCGGGCGGCGTCGCGACCGGCTGGCAGACGGCGTTCCGGTCGCGGTCCGTGTGGGGCCCGTACGAGCACCGCGTCGTCCTCGCGCAGGGCGACACCCCCGTCAACGGCCCGCACCAGGGCGCCTGGGTGGACACGCCCGACGGCGAGGACTGGTTCCTGCACTTCCAGGACCGGGGCGTCTTCGGGCGGGTCGTCCACCTGCAGCCGGTGCGCTGGGACGAGGACGGCTGGCCGGTCATGGGCGACGACGGCACACCGGTGCTCACGCACCCCACCCCGGTCGCGGGCGCCGAGCCCGGCGAGCCCGCCCGCAGCGACGACTTCGCCGCGCCGGGCCTCGCGCCGCGGTGGCACTGGCAGTCGAACCCCGCCGAGGGCTGGGCCGTGGCCGACGGCGACGGCACCCTGCACCTGCCCGCGCAGCCCTCGCCGCGCGGCAACCTGCGCGACCAGGGCGCGGTCCTCGCCCAGCACCTCCCCAGGAAGCCGAGCGCCTGGGAGACGCGCGTCGAGCTCGCGGGCGACGCCCCCGGCACCCGCGCCGGCGTCGTCGTCCTCGGCCGCGCGTACTCCTGGGCGGGCCTGGAGCGCACCCCCGCCGGGGTCGAGGTCACCGTGCGCCGCGGTGGGCCGCACGGCGACGAGGAGATCCTCGCCCAGGAGCCCGCTCCCGGCGGGCGCCGCGGGGTCGTGGTGCGCGCCGCCGTCGACGCGGGCGGCGTCGTCACCTGGGGCTGGCGCGACGCCGCCGACCCCGACGCCCCCTGGCACGAGCCCGCGCCCGGGTGGCAGGCGCACGCGGGGCACTGGGTCGGCGCCGAGGTGGGCCTGTTCGCGAGCGCACCGCTCGGCGCGGACCTGCGCCCCGGCGACGGCGGCACCTTCGGACCGGTCCGGGTCACGGTCGCCGGCAAGGAGGCGTGATGCCGCGGAGCTGGCCCTGGGGGTGGTCGGAGGCGGTCCCGTCGGCGCTGCGGACGCCGACCTGGCGGGCACCCTCGACCGGCGCGCGACGGCGCGGCGAGGGCAGTAGGGTCGACGACGGACTTCCCCGGGGACGCGGCCGCACGGCACCGTCCTCACCCCCACGGCACAGGAGGCGGCATGGTTCAGGGCGTTCGCCGGTGATCCCCGTCGAGGCTTGGCCCCCCGGGCGGCTCGACGTCGTCGGGTCGTGGACGCTCCGTACCGTCGACGAGCTCTCCGACGTCCGCGCCGACCTCGAGACGCGGCTCCCGTGCGACTGTCCCGCCGCTCGCGTGGGCGCGTCCCCGTCCGCCGCGGGCGGGCTGTCCGGCACGCAGCGCATGGTGCTGGTCGCGAGCGAGCTGGTGGCGAACGCGCTGGAGCACGCCCGCCCGCCCGTCGTCGTGCGCCTGCTGTGCGACGGGGACGTCGCCGTGCTCGACGTCGTCGACCACAGCCCGGAGGCGCCCCCGGTGGTCCCCGAGGGCCGCGAGCCCGGCGAGGGCGGGCACGGCCTGCGGCTCGCGGAGACGGTCGCGGACCGCGTCGGCTGGTACAGCACGGGTGCCGAGAAGCACGTGTGGGCGCAGTTCGCCGCGCCCGCCCTGCCCGGCCATGCCCCGAACCACGCGCCGGGCCGTCGGCTCGCCCCCGCCGGCCACGCGTGGCCGGCGGCGGCCTACCGCGGCGTGTAGCGCTCGGCCGGGAACGCCGCGGCGACGAGCGCGCGCAGGTCCTCCAGGCCGCCGTCCACGAGGCCCCGGGCGCGGGCCTGCACCAGCAGGTTGCCGATCGCCGTCGCCTCGACCGGCCCCGCCACGACGGGCAGGCCGGAGCGGTCCGCCGTCGCCTGGCACAGCAGGGCGTTCTGCGCGCCCCCACCGACCACGTGGATGGTCGACACGGTGCGCCCGGCGAGCCGCGCGGCCGTCGTCACGGCGTCCGCGAACGCCTGGGCCAGGCTCTCCACGATGCTGCGCACGTACTGGCCGCGCGTGGCGGGCACCGGCCGGTCGTGCTCGCGGCACCAGTCGGCGATCCGCCCGGGGATGTCCCCCGGTGGCAGGAAGCGCGGGTCGTCGACGTCGAAGATCGTCACCGGGGCGGTGACGTGCGCCGCCTCGGCGAGGAGCTCCTGCAGGGTGCTGGACCGCTGGGCGGCGTTGGACTCGCGCTCCCAGGTGCGGATCGACTCGGACAGCAGCCACAGCCCCATGACGTTGTGCAGGAACCGCGTGCGCCCGTCGACGCCGCCCTCGTGGGTGAACCCGGCGACGCGGGCCTCCTCGGTCAGGACGGGCGCGTCGAGCTCGAGGCCCACGAGCCCCCAGGTGCCGCACGAGACGTAGGCGACGTCGCGGTCCGTGGCCGGCACCGCGACGACGGCGGACGCCGTGTCGTGCGAGCCGACGGCCGTGACCTCGAGCGTCCGCCCCACCAGCTGCGCGACGTCGGGCCGCAGGGCGCCGAGCGACGCCCCCGGGTCGACGAGGGGCGGCAGGATCCCGGCCGGGATGTCGACGAGGCGGGCGAGGCCGGTGTCCCACTCCCCCGTGCGCGCGTCGAGCAGCCCGGTCGTGGAGGCGTTGGTGCGCTCCGCGACCTCGGCCCCGGTGAGCCAGTGCGCGAGCAGGTCGGGCACCAGCAGCAGCCGGTCGGCGAGGTCGAGCAGCGGCCCCTCCGTCGCGAGCTGGAACACCGTGGTGAACGGCAGGTGCTGCAGCCCGTTGCGGGCGTACAGCGCGGCGGCGTCGACGCGCGCGTGCACGCGCTCCACGCCGTCCGCCGTCCGCCCGTCCCGGTAGTGGTACGGCACGCCCAGCAGGCGACCGCCGCGCAGCAGGCCGTAGTCCACGGCCCACGAGTCGATCCCGACGCCGAGGATCTCCCCCGGCGCCTCGCGCTCGGCCGCGGCCAGGCCGTCCAGCACCTGGCGGTAGAGCTCCAGCAGGTTCCAGTGCAGCCCGTCGGGGGTGCGGACCGGGTCGTTCGGGAACCGCGCCACGTGCTGCAGCCGCAGCCCCTCGCGCCCGCCGAACCGGCCCAGGATGACGCGCCCGCTGGTGGCGCCCAGGTCGACGGCGGCGAGCGTGCCCGCCAGCGTCGGCCCCGGCGTCGCCGCCCCCGTCCGCACCGCCGTCACCGCAGGAACGCCTGCGCCACGCCCGCGTCGACGGGCACGTGCAGGCCGGTGGTGTGCGAGAAGGCGGGCGTGCACAGCGCGAAGACGGCGTTCGCGACGTGCTCGGGCAGCACCTCGCGCTTGAGCAGCGTGCGCTGGGCGTAGAACGCCCCCAGGTCCTGCTCCTCGATGCCGTACGTCTTGGCGCGGTTGGCGCCCCAGCCGGAGGCGAAGATGCCCGACCCGCGCACCACGCCGTCCGGGTTGATGCCGTTGACCTTGATGCCGTGCTCGCCGAGCTCGGCGGCCAGCAGCCGCACCTGGTGCGCCTGGTCGGCCTTGGTGGCCGAGTACGCGATGTTGTTCGGGCCCGCGAACACGGAGTTCTTCGACGAGATGTAGACGATGTCGCCTCCGAGCTTCTGGTCCACGAGGATGCGCGCGGCGTTCTTGGCCACGAGGAACGAGCCCTTGGCCATGACGTCGTGCTGCAGGTCCCAGTCCGCCTCGGTGGTGTCGAACAGCGACTTGCTCAGCGACAGGCCCGCGTTGTTCACGACGATGTCGACGCCGCCGAACGCGAGGACGGCGTCGCGCAGCGCCGCCTGCACCGCGGCCTCGTCGGCGACGTTCGCCGCCAGGCCGACGGCGACGTCGGTGGAGCCGAGCATCTCGTTGATCTCAGTCGCGGCCGCCTCGGACTTCTCCAGGTCGAGGTCGGCCACGACGACGCACGCGCCCTCGGCGGCGAGGCGGGTCGCGATGGCCTTGCCGATGCCCGACGCCGCGCCGGTGACGAAGGCGATGCGGGTGGCGAGCGGCTTCGGCTTCGGCTTGCGCCGGAGCTTCGCCTCCTCGAGCGCCCAGTACTCGATGCGGAACTTCTCCGACTCGTCGATCGGGGCGTAGGTCGACAGGGCCTCCGCGCCGCGCATGACGTTGATCGCGTTGACGTAGAACTCCCCCGCCACGCGCGCGGTCTGCTTGTCCGCGCCGTAGGAGAACATGCCGACGCCTGGCACGAGCACGATCGCCGGGTCGGCGCCGCGCATCGCGGGCGGCTCCTCGCCCCGGGCGTGGGCCTCGGCGGCGCCGCGCTCGTAGTAGGCGGTGTAGTCGGCGCGGTACGCCTCGTGCAGCGCGGGCAGCCGCTCCACGATCTCCTCGACCGTCGCGGTGGCCGGCAGGTCCACGACCAGCGGCTTCACCTTGGTGCGCAGGAAGTGGTCGGGGCAGCTGGTGCCCAGCTCCGCCAGGCGCGGGTGCTCGGCGCTCGCCAGGAAGTCGAGCACGACGTCCGCGTCGGTGAAGTGCCCCACCTGCGGTCTGTCGTGGGAGGCGACGGCGCGCAGGTGCGGGGCGAGCGCGGCGGCCTTGGCGCGCCGCTCCGCCTCGGGCAGGGCGGCGAAGCCGTCGAGGGCGGGGCCGAACGGCTCCGGCGCGCCGTGCTCCGCGATGTAGGCCGCCGCCGTCTCGATGATCCACAGCGAGCTCGCCTCGGCCTCCTCGGCCGTGTCGCCCCACGCGGTGATGCCGTGGCCGCCGAGGACGGTGCCGATCGCGTCGGGGTGCGCCGCCTTGAGCTCCGCGATGTCGAGGCCGAGCTGGAAGCCGGGCCGGCGCCACGGCACCCACAGCACCTTGCCACCGAAGATCGTCCGCGTGAGCTCCGGGCCGTCGGCCGCGGTCGCGATCGCGATGCCCGCGTCGGGGTGCAGGTGGTCGACGTGCGCGGCGTCGACCAGGCCGTGCATGGCCGTGTCGATGCTGGGGGCGGCCCCGCCCTTGCCGTGCAGGCAGTAGTCGAACGCGGCGACCATCTCGTCCTCGCGGTCCACCCCGGGGTACACGTCCACGAGCGCGCGCAGCCGGTCGAGGCGCAGGACGGCGAGGCCCTTCTCGGTGAGGGTGCCGAGGTCGCCGCCGGAGCCCTTGACCCACAGCAGCTCGACGTCCTGCCCGGTGACCGGGTCCCGCTCGGTCCCCTTCGCGGACGTGTTGCCCCCGGCGTAGTTGGTGTTCCTGGGGTCGGCGCCGAGGCGGTTCGAGCGCGCGACGAGGGCGGCGACGGTCGGGTGGGTCATCGGCGTGCTCCGGGTGCGGGTCGGGAGAGGTCTCGGTGGATGCCCGGGGCCGGCTCGTGCGGGGCGCCGACGAGGGCGTCCACCGTGAGCCACGCGGTCATGCGCGCGAGGCTGCGCGCGCAGCCGGGGTGCTCGGGCTGGTTGAGGTGGCCGTGGGTGGTGCCGTCCTCGCGGACGAGCAGGACGTCGACGCCTGCCGCGGCCAGCTCCGCCGCGTAGGCCTCGCCCATGGAACGCAGGCCGTCGTGGTCGGAGGTGAGGACGAACGTGGGGGCCAGCCCGCGCAGGGCGTCCGGACCGCTGCCGCCGGGGAACGCGTACGGCGACGTCGGGCCGTCGCGGTGGCCCAGGTAGTTGTCGTTCATGGCCCGGACCTGCGCGGGCGGGAAGCTGCCGCCCGGGATCGCCGCCACCTTGGCCGCGAGCTCGGCGGAGTGCGCCGGCAGCTCGTGGTGCGCCACCGGGTACGCGAGCAGCGTGCTGCGCACCGGCGTGCCGGCGTCGCGCAGCCGCAGCGACGCCCCGGCCGCGAGGTTGCCGCCCGCGCTGGCGCCGCCGATCGACCAGCGGTCCGCGGGCACGCCGAGGCCGGCCGCGCGGGCCCACCCGAACGCGAACGCGACCTCCTCGGACGGCGCCGGGAAGCGCACGCCGTCCCCGCGCACGGGCGCGCCGTCGACGGCGGCGTCGTCGAACGACGCGACGAGCCGGTAGTCGACGCTGACCACGAGCACGCCGGCCTCCGCCAGACGGCGGGCGACACCGTCGGCCTCGGGCATGTCCAGGTCGCCGTGCATGAAGCCGCCGCCGTGTGCCCAGACGAGGCCGGCGACCGGCGTGCTGCCCGTCGGGGCGCCGGGCGTGTAGACCCGCACCCGCAGGTCGCCGTGCGGGCCGTCGAGCACGCGGTCCGCGGTCGTGACCTGGGACGTCGCCGTGCTCGTGTCGGTGGTGTCGGTCGTCATGCGCCCCATCCTGCCTGCCGCCCGCCGACGCGTTCCGCGGCGATCCTCGCCAGGTAGCCCGAGGCCGCGAACGCCCGCATGGGCTCGGGGTCGAGGCCCTGCTCCGCGCGCAGGTCCGCGAGCAGGCCGCGGACGTCCGTGTTGTACGCGTCCATGAGGACGCCGTGCGCGCCGAGCACGTCGCCGGCGCGCTGCGCGGCGTCGAGGGCCTCGGCGTCGACGAGCAGCGCCTTGGCCGTGGCCTCCTGGACGTTCATCACCGACCGGATCTGGCCGGGGATCTTGTCCTCGACGTTGTGGCACTGGTCGAGCATGAAGTTCACCCCGGACTCCGGGCGCAGCGCGTCGGCCTCCACGATCTCGTGCATGATCCGGAAGAGCTGGAACGGGTCCGCGGCGCCGGCCATGAGGTCGTCGTCGGCGTAGAAGCGGGAGTTGAAGTCGAACGCGCCGAGGCGGCCCTGGCGAAGCAGCTGCGCCACGATGAACTCGATGTTGGTGCCGGGCGCGTGGTGGCCCGTGTCCAGCACGACCTTCGCCCTCTCCCCGAGGGCCAGGCAGTGCAGCAGGGACGTGCCCCAGTCCGGCACGTCCGTGTGGTAGAACGCCGGCTCGAAGAACTTGTACTCGAGCACCATGCGGTGGTCGTCGTCGAGCTCCGCGTAGATCTCCGCCAGCGACTCGGCGAGCCGGTCCTGGCGGGCGCGGATGGAGTCCTGCCCGGGGTAGTTGGTGCCGTCCGGCAGCCAGATCTTCAGCTCCTGGGACCCCGTGGCGCGCATGACGTCGATGCACTGCACGTGGTGGGCCACGGCCTTGCGGCGCACGGCCGGGTCGGAGTGCGTGAGCGAGCCGAGCTTGTAGGCGTCGTCCTGGAACAGGTTCGAGTTGATCATCCCGATGCTCACGCCGTGCTCCTCGGCGTGCCGGGCCAGGTCGCCGAAGTCGTCGACCAGGTCCCACGGGACGTGCAGCGAGACGCGCGGCGCGACGCCGGTGAAGGCGTGCACCTGCGCGGCGTCGGCGATCTTCTCGTAGGGGTCGCGCGGCGTCCCGGGCGTGCCGAAGACCTTGAACCGGGTGCCCGAGTTCCCGAACGCCCACGAGGGCAGCTCGATGGTCTGCTCGCCGAGGGCCCTGCGCAGCCGTGCGTCGAGCACGGGCGTCGTCGCCGTCATGTCTCCTCCTCGTCCGCGCTCCCTCGCGCGGTGCCGTAACGCTTTGAATCGTTTCATAACGTAGGCGTTCGACGGCGCGCCGTCAACCGTCCGCTCAGGACCGGCCATCGCCCCCGCAACCGCCCGCGCGACCTGTCAGGACCAGGAGCAGGTATCCATGACCCTGGTCCTGACAACTGCGCGGGTCAGCCGGCGCTGCGGGCGGCGTCGAGCTGCGACTCCAGGTGGAACACCTCCTCGAGCAGCACGAACCCCTCGTCCGGCCGCCCCTTGGAGGGCTCGAAGAACCCCTGCATGGCCGCCTGCCAGCGCTCGTTCACCTCGCGGGCCGCCATGTCTCGCTGCGCGCGCTGGTAGTCGTCGGTGCGCAGGACGCCGACCAGCAGCCCGTCGGCGCCGAGGAACAACCGGTAGTCGTGCCAGCCGGTCTCGGCGAGGGCCTCCAGCATCTCGGGCCAGACGGCGGCATGGGCCGCCCGGTACTCGTCGAGGCGGTCGCGCCGCACCCGGGACACGAAGCAGACGTGCGTCGTCGCACCGTCATCCGTGAATCGGTTCATACGATGAACGTAGCAACGTCGGCCCACACCCGGACGCCTCTACGCTGGACCCAGGCGTGACGAGCGCCCGGACCACGAGGAGCAGCAGATGACGACGACCGCCCCCCGCCGACGCGCGTCGATCAGCGACGTCGCGCGCCAGGCCCAGGTGTCGGTCGGCACCGTCTCCAACGTGCTCAACCGCCCGGACCGGGTCTCCCCCGGCACCCGCGAGCGCGTCCTCGCCGCGATCGAGGACCTGGCCTTCGTGCCCAACGGCTCGGCCCGCCAGCTGCGCGCCGGCACTCTCACGACCGCGGGCGCCATCGTGCTCGACATCTCCAACCCGTTCTTCACCGACGTCGCCCGCGGCATCGAGGACCGGCTGGAGGAGGCGGACCACACCCTCATGCTGGCCAGCTCCGACGAGAACCCGGAGCGCGAGGCCCGCTACCTGCGCCTGTTCGAGGAGCACGGCGTGCAGGGCGTCATGGTGGTGCCGGCCACGGACGACGTCGAGCACCTGGTGACGCTGCGCGAGCGCGGGGTGCGGGTGGTGCTGCTCGATCGGCCGTCGCCCGTCGAGACCCTGTCGTCGGTGGCCGTCGACGACCGCGCGGGCGCCGCGGCCGCTGCCCGCCACCTCGTGGAGCTGGGCCACGAGCGCATCGCCTTCCTCAACGGCCCGCACACGATCCGCCAGTGCGCCGACCGCAGCGAGGGCCTGCGCGACGCGCTCGTCGAGCTGGGCCTCGACCCCGGCGACGCGCTCGTCGAGGTCACCGTCGCCACCCTCAACGCCGACGGCGGCCAGGCCGGCGTCGAGCAGGTCCTCGCCCTCGCGGACCGGCCCACCGCCACCATGTGCGTGAACGACCTCACCGCGCTGGGCGCGCTGCGCACGCTGCGGACGGCGGGGGTGCCGGTGCCGTCGGGCATGGCCGTGGTCGGGTACGACGACGTCGACTTCGCCGCCGAGCTCGCCACGCCGCTGACGTCGGTGCGCCAACCCACCCACCAGCTCGGCCACCGCGCGGCGGACCTCCTCCTCGACCCGGACGACACCGTGGAGCAGGTGACGTTCCAGCCCGAGCTGGTCGTGCGCGAGTCGACCACCGGCGTCGGCTGAGCGCGGGCCTCCGTCACCGTCGAGGGCGTGCCCGCCCCAGAGGCGTGACGGGAAATCACCTCGCGGCCCGGCCGCCGGGTCCGTAGGGTGCACGGCGATGGGAACCCTGTGAGCACCCCCGCGCCGACGCGTCGAGCAGGTCCGACAGCACCGCTCCGCGCCGGCGTCCGCGCGTCCGCCGTCCTGCACGGCCACCCCCGGCGACGGAAGGAGTCCCCACCGTGGACCCGTCACAGCTCACCCTCACCGACATCACCCTGCGCTACGCCGACCGGGTAGTGCTCGACCGCCTCTCCCTGACCATCTCCCCCGGCGAGCGGGTGGGAGTGGTCGGCGACAACGGCTCCGGCAAGAGCACCCTGCTGGCCGTGGTCGCCGGCGCGCTGGAGCCGCAGAACGGCACGCGCCTGGTGCGCGCGCCCGGCGGCCTCGGCTACCTGCCGCAGACGCTCGACCTCCCGCCCGACCGCACGGTCGCGCAGGCGATCGACCACGTGCTGGCGGACGTCCGCGCCCTCGCGGCGGAGGTCGCCGCGCTCGAGGACGGGCTCGGCGCGCTCGACGGCGCCGCCCTCGACGGCGCGCTGCGCCGGTACGCGGAGCTGACCGCGCGGTTCGACGCGCGCGACGGGCGCGGGGCGGACCGCCGGGTCGACGTGGCGCTGCACCGCCTGGGCCTGCCCGGCCTGGACCGCGGCCGTGCGCTCGGTACGCTCTCGGGCGGCGAGCGCTCCCGCCTCGCGCTGGCCGCGACCCTCGCGGCGGACCCGGAGCTGCTGCTCCTCGACGAGCCGACCAACGACCTCGACGACGACGCCCTCGACTGGCTCACGGAGCGCCTGCGGTCGCACGACGGGACCGTCGTCGCCGTCACCCACGACCGGGCGTTCCTCGCGGACCTCACCACGACGCTCGTCGAGCTCGACGGCGGGCGGGCGCGCCGGTACGGCACGGGGTGGGCCGGCTACCTCGCGGCGAAGGAGACCGAGCGCGAGCGGCTCCGGCTCGCGTACGAGCGGTGGCAGGCCGACGTCGCGCGCCAGCGACGCCTCGTCGACGCCAACGTCGAGGCGATGGAGCAGATCCCGCGCAAGCTGCCGATGGCCTCGTTCGGGTCGGGCGCGTTCCGGTCGCGAGCGCGCACCCACGGCGCCACCAGCCGCGTCCGCAACGCCAAGGAGCGCGTGCGCCGCCTCACCGAGGACCCCGCCGAGCGGCCCGCCGACCGGGCGGAGTTCCGCACCGACGTCGCCACCGCTGACGTCGCGGGCATGGACGTCGTCGGCACGGACATCTCCCGTGACGTCTTCGGTGCGGGAGGCGACGCGGCCTCGGCGTCGGTCGACCTGACCGACGTCGTGGTGCACGGTCGGCTCGCCGCGCCGCGCCTCGTCGTGGACCGGCTCGTGATCGACCGCGGCGAGCACGTGCTCGTGACCGGGCCGAACGGCGCGGGCAAGAGCACGCTGCTGGGGGTGATCGCGGGCGACGTGCTGCCCGACGCAGGATCCGCGCGGACCGCGGGCGCGATCGGGTATCTGCGACAGACGGGCGTGTTCGCCTCGGACGACGGCCGCACGGTGCTGCACGGCTTCGCCGCCGGCCGCCCCGGCGACCTGGAGGAGCACGCGGAGGCGCTCCTCGCGACGGGCCTGTTCCGCCCCGACGACCTGCCCCGCCCGGTGCGCGAGCTGTCCCAGGGGCAACGCTCGCGCCTCGAGCTCGCGCGGGTCGTCACGACGACCACGGACGTGCTGCTGGTCGACGAGCCGACCAACCACCTGTCGCCGGCGCTGGTCGAGGAGCTGGAGCGCGCGTTCGCGGCGTTCGGGGGCACCCTCGTCCTCGTCTCGCACGACCGCCTGGTGCGCGGGCGCTTCCGCGGCCGGCGCCTCGCGCTCGACGGCGGCAGGGTGGTCGAGGACACCGCCTGACGCGAGGACGGGCGCGGGGCCGCGCCGTCGTGGCGTGGCCCCGCGCCCGGCGGGCTCAGGCGCCCGCGGCGACGATCCCCTGCTGCCAGGCGGACAGGTCGGCGATCTTGCCGGCGAGGACGTCGGCGGCGTCGCCGTCGGCGACGAGCGCCCCGGCGAGCTTCTCGGCGGTGCGCAGCTGCCGCAGCGCGGTGCCCCGGTCGCCGGCGTCGGCGGCGGCCTCGGCCGCGTCGAGGCGGGTCGTCAGCTGCGCCACGGCGACGGCGTCGCGCGTGGTGGCCGTGGGCAGCGCGGACACGAGCCCGTCGACCTCGCCGAACGTCACGCAGTCCCCGCCGCCGCTGACGCGGCCGGCGGTCCACTCGATGCCGCTCAGCACCATCGAGAGGAACGTGTCGTCGGTCCACGCGGCGTCGACGTGGCCGGCGCCCTGGTGCCAGGAGCGCCCGCCCTCGAAGTTCTGGCACCACGCGATCGGGTGGTCCGCACCCATCGTGCCGCCGGTGTACGTGGACTCGTCGAGCGTCTGCAGCACCTGCACGTCACCGCGCGGGTCGAGCGTGTAGTTGTACCACTCGTCGAAGCGCGACCACTCGAGCGGCACCCCGGCCATCGACGGGTGCGCCGCGTTCTCCACCCGCATCGTGGCGGTCTGCTGCGCGGGGTGGTTCCGGAACCGGGCGCCGCCGCCCATGAGCTGGGTGAACCAGCTGGAGGTGTGCATGGTGTCGGTGGCGGCATGGATGCCGACGACGCCGCCGCCGTCGTGCACGTAGCCCTGCAGGGCGGCGAGCTCGCCGTCGTCGAGCAGGCGCGGCAGCGCGGGGTCGAGGCTGTTGGTGTTGTCCACGGGCGAGACGAAGACGATCGACGCGTACTGCTCCAGGTTCTCCGGGCTGGTGAACGGCGTGGAGGACATCGTGAGGTCGGGCTGGCCGGGCGAGCCCGAGCCCCACCAGCCGGCCGAGCTGTTGGGCGGGTCCCACACGTCGACGGTGAAGTCGTGCTCCGCGCCGAGGTCGATGAGCGCGTGCGTGGTGTCGTCGATGTGGGAGTGGCGGAAGCCGAGGGTCTTGCCGACGACGAGGATCTTGTAGTCGTCGTCCGCGGCGACGGCGGGTGCTGCCGCCGCCAGGCTGGCGCCGAGGGCCGCGGTCGCGACGACCGCCCCGACGCGCCGGGTGAGAGGTGCCTTCAAACGGATGCTCATGACGCTCCTTTGCGCACGCAGCTGATCTGGCCCGCTCAACCTAGCGCGAGAAACGTCGATCGTCGACAAAAGTCACCCGATCGGCGATCACTAGTCGGTCGTGACGCGCCGGAAGGGCGCCACAGCTGATGTTGTGAGCGGGCGTTTGGCCCTGTCCCGGTCGCGAAACAGGGCCAAACGCCCGCTCACAGCGTCACAGGGCTCGCCAGCGCAGCTCGAGGGTCCGGGCCTGCGGGCGCAGCATCGCCGTCGGCCAGACGTCCGGGCCGCAGGCGCGCGAGCCCAGGCCGTGCTGGGCGGCGTCGACGTACAGGTGGTGCCGCTCCGGCACGGGCAGCTCGTGCGGGTGCGCGGCCGCGGCGAGCTCGTGCGCGGAGTGCCGGGCCAGCGTGAAGCCGGGCAGGCGGCCGCGGGCGTCGCGGGCGGCGGCCATCCGCACCCACGGGCGCCCGTCGCGCGCCAGCACCAGGTCGCGCACCTCGGAGCGGTGGCCCGACTCCTGCGGCCGCGCGTACGGCACGCGCAGGTCGTCGAGGCCCGCCCGGTGCCGCCCCACCACGACCGAGGAGCGCACGTCCGGATACGAGTCGTGCGGCCCCAGGCCGAACCACTCCGCGCCGTCGACGTCGGTCGGCAGCGCCAGGTGGACGCCGACGCGCGGCCACACGTCGTCCCACCGGTCGTCGGGCGTGAGGACCACGCGCAGCACGGCCTCGACGGCGCCGTCGGCGGCGCGCTCGGCGGTCCACGTCTCCTCGACGTCGATCGTCCGCCGGCTCTGGGCGGCGGACACCCTGCGCAGCACCCGCAGCCGGTCGGCCGACTCCTCGACGGCGACGGTGCGGTGGGTGAGCCGGTCCAGGCCCTGGCGGCGCCACCGGTCGGCGACCGACGGCGCGGGCGCGCCGCGCCACGGGAGCGCCGTCGGGTCGGCCGCGTCGTAGCTGCCCATCCCGGCGCCGCGGTCGTTGTCCGTGGGCGCCCGCCACAGCTCGAGGCGCGGCGCGGACACGTCCGCCCCGGCCAGGGCGACCAGCTCGGGGCCGCGGAACGCGACCGGCGCGTCCGCGAGCGCCACGCCTGACCGGCGCGCCGTGCGGCTCGCCGCCCGCGTCGGCAGGGGCCACTGGTCGCGCCCGACGACGTGCCCGGCGTCCGCCCACGACGCGTCCTCGCGCAGCGCGAGCTCGACGGTGAGGAACACCTCGGCGCCCGGGGCCGCGGTGGGCAGGGCCGCGACGTCGAGCAGCCGGACCTCCACCCGCTCCCCCGCGGCGACGGGCGTCCCGTCCGGGCCGGCATCGGTCTCGCCCGAGGCCACGACCGCGCCGTCGTGCTCGACCCGCCACCGCAGCACGAGGTCGCCCGTGCCCGCGGTGTGGCGGCGGTTCCAGACCTCGACCCTGCCCGACGCGGGCCCGCCGGACGGCCGCACGACGACGGGTCGCTCGACGTGCGCGAACTCCGTCAGCCCGGGGCTGGGGGTGTCGTCGGACAGCACCATCCCGTCCATGACGAAGTTGCCGTCGTGCACCACCTCGCCGAAGTCGCCGCCGTAGGCGAAGAACTCGGTGCCGTCCGGGGCGGTGGTGCGCAGGCCGTGGTCGCGCCACTCCCAGACGAACCCGCCGTGCAGCCGCGGGTGGGTGTCCACGAGCTCGCGGTACTGGTCGAGCGCGCCGGGGCCGTTGCCCATGGCGTGCGCGTACTCGCACAGCAGGAACGGCTTGGACCGCTGGCGGGCGGAGTCGGCGACGCTGCAGCCGAGGAGCGGCGACAGGTCGCCGCTCCCGATCGACGCCGTCTCCGGGACCGTCGAGTACATCCGCGAGTAGACGTCGGTGTACTCGCCCGCGTAGTCGCCCTCGTAGTGCACGGGCCGCGACGGATCGCGGTGGTGCACCCACTCGGCCATGGCAGCGAGGTTGCTGCCGGTGCCCGACTCGTTGCCCAGCGACCACAGCACGACGCTCGGGTGGTTCTTGTCGCGCTCCACGGTGCGCCGCACGCGGTCGAGGTACGCCTCGCGCCAGGCCGGGTCGTCGCTCGGGTTGCCCACCCAGTCGCCGTCGCCGAAGCCGTGCGTCTCGAGGTCGGTCTCGAGGATCACCCACAGGCCCAGCTCGTCGGCCAGGTCGAGCACGCGCGGGTGCGGCGGGTAGTGGCTGGTGCGGATCGCGTTGACGTTGTGCTGCTTCATCCGCAGCAGGTCGGCCCGGGCGTGCTCCTCGTCGAAGACGCGGCCCCGGTCCGGGTGGGTCTCGTGCCGGTTCATGCCGGAGAAGACCACCCGCCGCCCGTTGACGAGCAGCCGGTCGCCGACGATCTCGACACGCCGGAAGCCCACCTTCAGGCTCACGGTCTCGCCCGTCGACGCCACGGTCGCCTCGTAGCGGCGCGGGACGTCGGCCGACCAGGGTTCGACGGCGCCGACCGCGACGGGCGCGACGTCCTCGGGTGTCGCCCACACGACGTCGACCCCGAGCTCGGGCACCCGCAGCCGCACGGGGAACGCCGCGCCGTCGGCGCGCACCTCGGGCACGAGGGTGCCCTCGCCGGTGGCCGGGTCGGACCCGGGGACGAGGTCGGCGTCGAGCCACACGTCGTCGAGCGCCCCGACGGGCCGGTGCAGCAGGGTGACGTCGCGGAAGATGCCGGGCAGCCACCACTGGTCCTGGTCCTCGAGGTAGCTCGCGGCGGACCACTGCACCACCCGCACCGCGACCGTGTTGGCGCCCGGGCGCACGGCCTCGGTGACGTCGTACTCGTGCGCCAGACGGCTGCCCGACGCCGACCCCACCTCGACGCCGTTCACCCACACCGTGAAGAACGACTCCACGCCGTCGAACCGCAGCAGCACGCGGCCGCCCTCGGTCCACGACGCCGGCACGTCGACCTCGCGGCGGTAGTCGCCCGTCGGGTTCTCGTCGGGCACGTGCGGCGGGTCCACCGGGAAGGGGAACTGCACGTTCGTGTAGATCGGGCGGCCGTACGCGCCGTCGCCCTCGAGCACCCAGTGCGCGGGGACGGGGATCTCGCCCCAGCCGGCGTCGGGCGACGTCGCGTAGCCGGGGCGGGCGAAGTCGGCAGGCGCCTCGCCGGCGGGCAGGACGCCGTGGGCGCCCGGGGCGCCGGGGACGCCGGCGAGGAGCCGAAAGGCCCAGGCGCCCTCGAGGGACCGGCGGGGCGCGTCGCTGGTCAGCGCCGCGCGGGGCGGCTCGACGCGGCCCGACGCGGGGACGGTGGACTCGTGCGGCAGCGGGGAGAGCAGGGTCATGCCTTGACAGCACCTTCCGTCAGTCCGCCGCGCCAGAACCGCTGCAGGGCGATCATGGCGATGGCGAGGGGGATCACCGAGAGCAGCACGCCCCCGGTGGTGAGCTCGTAGAACTCGGGCAGCCGGTCGGTCTGGCTGCGCCAGTTGTTGAGCCCGAGGGTGATCGGGTACAGCTTCTGGTCGCTCAGCATCACCAGCGGCAGGAAGTAGTTGTTCCAGATGCCGACCAGCTGGAACAGGAACACGGTGACCAGTGCGGGCGTCATGATCCGCAGGCCGATGGTGTGGAAGATCCGCAGCTCCCCCGCCCCGTCGATGCGGGCCGCCTCGACGAGCGAGGAGTCCACGGTCGCGTCGGCGTAGATGCGGCACAGGAAGAAGCCGAACGGCGACACGAGCGACGGGATCAGCACGCTCCAGTAGCTGTTCGCGAGGCCGAGCTGGCTGAACAGCAGGAACAGCGGCAGCGCGGTGGCCGTGCCGGGCACGAGCACGCCGCCGAGCACCAGCCCGAAGATGAGGTTGCGGCCCCGGAACTGGTACTTGGCCAGCGCGTAGCCGCCCGCGGCCGCGAGGTACGTGGCGATCAGCCCGCCCACCCCGGCGTACAGCACGGAGTTGGCGAACCAGCGCACGAAGACACCGCCGTCGTACGTCAGGACCGCGCCGAGGTTGTCGAACAGCGCGAACGAGCTCCCGAACCAGAAGCCGTTGGTCGCGAACAGGTCGTCCGTCGTCTTCGTCGCGGCGACCACCACCCAGTAGACGGGCACCAGGAAGTAGATCGCGACGACCACGAGGATGCCGGTGACGAGGATCCGCGTGGCCGGACGGCGACCCCCGCGGTCCGGGGCGGCGGCCCGCGCCGCGGCGCGGGTGCCGAGGGGCGGCGTGGAGGCGGGCTGAGTGGACACGGTGGCGGTCATCGCGAGCTCCTGTTCGTCAGCCGGAGGAAGAGGAACGACAGCGCGAACGCGACGAGCGCGATGAGCACCGACTGGGCGGCCGCGACGTTGTAGTCGTTGTAGGCGAACGCGGTCGTGTAGGCCGACAGGTTCGGCGTGTACTGCGAGTCGATCGCCGGCGAGACCGTCTTGAGCAGCTGCGGCTCCGCGAAGAGCTGCAGCGTGCCGATGATGGAGAAGACCGTGGTGAGCACCAGCGCCGGCCGGATCAACGGGAGCTGGACGCTCCACGCCGTGCGCCACGGGCCCGCGCCGTCGACGCGCGCCGCCTCGTACAGCTCGGGCGGGATCGCCTTGAGCTGCGCCACGATGATGAGCATGTTGTAGCCCGCGTACGTCCAGGTGACGATGTTCGCGATCGACCACAGCACCGTGCCCGCGCCGAGGAAGTCGGGCGTGAACCCGAACAGCGTCTCGGTCAGGTCGATGATCGGGCTCAGGCCCGGCACGTACAGGAACGACCAGAGGATGGTCGCGATGACGCCCGGGATGCCGTACGGCATGAAGTAGGTGGCGCGGAAGAAGCCGGGCCAGCGCGCCGACGCCGACTCCAGCAGCAGGGCCAGCACCGTCGCCGCGACGATCATCACCGGCACCTGCACGACGCCGAACAGCAGCATCCGCCAGATCGACGCGATGAAGTTCCCGTCCTCCAGCGCGATCCGGTAGTTCTCGAACCAGGCGAACCCGGTGGTGACGCCCTCCTCGCCGAACAGCCCCGCCCGCGTGACGGTGGTGAAGCTCTGCCCGATCGCCACGAGGATCGGCAGCACGAACGTCAGCAGGAACAGCACGAGGAACGGCCCGACGAGGATCCAGGGGGCGCGCCCCACGGCCGTGCCGCGCTTCGTCTTCGACGGCGCCGGCGCGCCCGGGGCCCGGGTGGTGGGCGTGGTGGTCTGGGTGGTCATCGGTCCTCCGCCTTCCGGATCGTCAGGCCCTTCTGGCGGAACACCTCGATGGTCCGCGCCTCCGCGGCGACGACGGCGTCCACGAGCGTGCCGCCCGTGGCCTTGCGCCGGAACCCGTCGCCGAGGATGTTGAACGTCTGCTGCGTGATGGGCCACCACTGCCAGTCGGGGTTCTGCTCCTTCGTGGCGGGCTGGAAGACCTCCGTGTTGTACCGCTGCCCGCCGAAGAACTCGCTGGGCTCCTCGCGCGCGGCACCGATGTAGTCGCGGGCCGGCGACCAGCCGATGCCCGAGTACTTGATCATCGCGTCGATGCCCTCGGGGTCCGTGTTCATCCAGACGGCGAACTCCATCGCCTCCTTCGGGTGCTTGCTGTTCGCGAGCACCGCCGACGTCGAGCCGCCGATGAACGACGACCCGAAGCCCGTGTCCCAGCGCGGGGCAGGCGCCACGCGCCACTTCCCCTCGGCGCCGCTCACGCCCTCCAGCAGGGCGTCGCCCCAGCTCGCGCTCACCAGGGACGCGATCTTGTCGTCGGCGGCGGCGGCGAACCAGCCGGGCGAGTACGGGTTGGCCGATGTCGTCACCAGGTCGTCGTCGATGGCCTTGTCGAAGAACCGCGCGACGTCGAGCGTCGTCTCGTCGGCCATGTCGATGACCCAGCCGTCGTCGGAGCTGCGCAACCACGTGGCGCCGGCCTGCATCGCGTGCGCGGCGAACACCGACGTGTCGTCCAGCGGGAACGCGTCGATGAAGATGCCCGCCTCGCGGAAAGCGGGCGCCACCTGCGCCCACTGCGCCCACGTGGTGGGGACGTCGGCGCCGACCTGCTCGAAGAGGTCGGGGCGGTAGTACATGCCCACCGGCCCGGAGTCCTGCGGGATGCCGTACACGCCGCCCGCGAAGCTGACCTGGTTCCAGAGCGTCTCGTCGAACTTGTCGGCGTGCTCGGAGACGCCGTAGCGCTCCAGGTCGACCAGGCCGTTGACCAGCATGAACTCGGGCACCGTGCGCATCTCCACCTGCGCGAGGTCGGGCCCGCCGCCGGCCGCGAGGGCCGAGTACATCTTCTGGTAGCCGCCGGAGTTGCCGCCCGGGATCCAGGCCACCTCCACCTGGACGTCCGGGTGCTTCGCGTTCCAGATGTCGGCGACCTTCTGCAGGTCCTTGAGCCACGCCCAGTACGTCAGCGTGACCTTCTCCCCGGCCGCCGCCGGCACCACCGGCTGGGCGTTGACCGACGTCGTGCCCGGCGTCGCGCAGCCGGCGAGCACCGCCGCCGCTCCCCCGGCGAGCCCCAGGCCGAGGAGCTCCCGTCTCGTGACCTCTCGCATCCGTCCCCACTTCGTCGTGACGTCGTCGCCCGGGGCAGGTGCCTCGGGCTTGCGTGTGAGGGTGGTCACGTTAACAGTGCTGGCTGACCGGTCGGTCACCGGTCCCAGGGCGTGTCAGCCAGGAGCTTCCTCGTCCGGCGGCGAGCGCCCGAGAGCATGCCCGAGGTCCGGCGGCGCTCCGGTGAGGGGAGCACCGCCGGACCATGGCTCAGGGCCCTTGCCGACCGCCCGGCGTCACTCGACCCGAGCGCTGGGCTCCTGGAAGCCCACGAGTCCCGGGTCTTTGTCGGTGGTCAGGACGAGCTGGTTCAGCACGAGACCCGACTCGCGCGGTGCGAGCGAGATGGTGTGCTCCCCCGGGGCGAGCGCGATCGCGGCGCCGGCGGTGCCGGTGCTCCCGTACCAGGACTCGGACCCGGCCTCGGGGCTGCTCTTGCCCGAGTGGTAGCGCCACGTCCCGTCGACGAGCACGTGGTACGAGTCCGCGTCGGCGTTCGGGTTGCTCATGTTCGCGAACAGGTAGTAGGTGCCCCCGGCCGCGACGTCGACCGTGAAGTCGAGGCGCGGCGGAGCCCCCGGCGCGATGCTGCCGTTGACCTTGTCCGTCGGCCCCGCGGAGAACAGCGCCGCGGCCTGGGCCGGAGAGGTCGCGATCCAGTTCGCCTTCGCCGCGGCGCTGGCGGGCGGCACGGCCTGCACACCGTTCCGGGCCTGCGCCCAGGTGTGCGTGCCGTTGTTGCTCGCCTCCGAGAGGGCCCCGGGGGCGTCCTCCAGGGCGTCCGCGGCGTCGATCACGATCGAACCCGCCTCCTCCTGGTAGGACCCCACCGGGGCGCCGACGGCACGCGTCACGCGCACCGTCGCCACCGTGACGGAGCCGTCACGAGCGGTCGCCGCCACCTCGGCGGTGCCCGCACGGTGACCGGTGACCCGCACCGCGTCGCCGTCGAGCGACGCCGAGACAGCCGTCTCGTTGTCCGACGTCACCGAGACGGCCCCGGACATCCCGTCGATCGTGGACGTCGCACCCTCGGTGGTGTGCACGTCAGGAACCCGGTGCAGCGCCGGCATCTCCCGGGGGAGCTCCGCGACGACGGCACGTTGCGGAGCCGCGCCGGCGACGTCGTTGGGGCTCTCGGGCGGCCCGACCAGCCCGTCCCCGGCGGCACCGTCGACGGTCTCGAGGACGATCCGGTCGAAGAGGATCGCGGCGTCGGACCGATACACGACCAGGTCGTGCCAGCCGGGGGTCGGGACGTCCACCGTGAACTCGAGCGGCTCGATCCCATGCATGATGTTGAAGCCCCACGGGCTCTGGCTGTTCCCCGACACCGACGTGCCGCGGAGCTGCGCACTGGTGGGCACCTCGTCGTCGAGGCCGATCGCCGTGCGCGCCGTCCGTGCGGTGCCGTCGTCCTCGGTGCCCTCGTTCAGGGTGGGCACCCGGTAGAACGTCCCCGTGAACCGCCCGGTCGAGGTGAACCAGACGCGGTAGGTGAGCCGGGCCGTGTCCGCGAAGTCGGTGTCGACGCGGGGGGCGGTCTCGGGGTACGACCCCATCGACGCGCCCCGCTGGCCCACGCCCTGGACCGGCGCCCACCGGGAGCCGTCCGCCCCCGGCTCGTTGGCGGCGAAGTGCTCCGCCTCGAGCACCACGCGGCCGTTCGACTCGAGGTGCCCGCTCCCGTCGAGGTCCTTGAGGTCGGGCGCCCGCTCGACGTCGACCGCGAAGGTCGCGACGGGCTCGCCCGTGCGCACCCCGTCGACGGCCCGGTACACCCGGACGACGCCCGACGTGCCGCGCCCCTCGTCGACCGACACGCGCACGCGTCGTTCGGTCGCCGTCGTCCCCGAGCGCGCCGACAGGCTGATCCACGGCTGGTCCGCCTCGGCGACCCAGTCCTGCGGGTCGGCGACGTCGGCCGTCGAGAAGACGTCGAAGAACCTCTCGTCGTCGGGCGTGGCCGAGCTGAAGCGGAGCGTGCCCGCGCCCGGATCCGTGCTGCCCTCGGCGGCCGCGCCGACGCCCTCGTGCGCCTCCGGGACCCTGGCGTACCGGTCGTTCGTCAGCATGACGGCGCCCTCGTTGGGGAAGCCCTCCGGATGGCTGTGGCCCATGATCTTCGCCCACTTGCCGTCGCTGAGCGTGTCCCAGTAGCGCTCGTCGGCCGTGATGCGCGCGCGGGCCCGCTTCGAGAGCAGCTCGTAGCTCCCCGCGCTGGCGTAACGACCCTGCGACGCCGCGAGCTGGTTCTTCCAGAAGTAGCCGATGTGCTCCGCGATGTCGCGGTACGCCCGCACCCGGTGGAGCACCTGCTGGTAGAACGCGGGCCGGTACTGCGGGGCCAGCTTCGCCGAGACATCCTCGAGCTCGGTCACCAGGGCGTTCGCCTCGTTGATGTAGCGCTGCAGCTCGTCGCCGTCCGACGTCGCGCTGAACGGGTACACCTGGCCGGTGTGGATCCGCCCGGAGCTGCCGCTCGACGCGTCCACCGCACCCCAGAACTCCGCACGCTTGGTGCTCTCCAGGGTGTCGAACCGTGTCAGCGCGTCGGCGACCGTCCGCGCCTGCTGCCCGGTCAGCCGGTAGTCCCGGCGCACCTGGTCCGTGAGGAAGCGGCTCTCGATGTTCGTGTCGTCATACCCGTCGACGTCCCAGGCGAGGCGGGCGAACAGGTCCAGCTTGATCTCGCCCGGCTTGATGTCACCCACGTTGAGGATCCAGTACCGCCCTGCTCCCGAGCTCCACGCCCGGTGCAGCTGCTGCACCATCAGCGCCATGGGCGTCGAGTTGAGCCACAGGTAGCTCTTCGGCTCGCCCCAGTAGGAGTTGTGGTAGTAGACGCCGTTGCCGCCGGAGCGGGCCGCCTCGGCCTTCGTCGGCATCTGACGCAGGTAGCCGTAGTTGTCCTCCGCCCACATGAGGGTCACGTCGTCGGGGATGTAGTCCTTCAGGCCGGCGTTGTAGAGGTCGTTCATCTCCTTGTACGGGATGAACACCTGGGGGACGGCGTCGACGCTGCCGTACACCTCGGCGACGAGCTTCCGCTGCTCGGTGATGGCATCGCCGACCATCTCCACCTTGGTCGTGAACCCGTAGGGGTTGCCGGGGGTGAGCACCGGCTCGCTGTCGTGCACGCCGCGGACGCCGAGCGGCAGGATGCTCTCGAACTCCTCGTTGGCGACGAGCCTCTCGCGCCAGTAGGCGATGAGCGCGGGCTTGTTGATCGAGTAGTCGTACGCGGCACGCCAGTCGGCGCCGCGGATGTCGAGCCCCTCCTTGTTCCGCTCGTAGAACTCCCGCCACTCGTGCTCGTTGCTGCGCAGCATCAGCTCCGCGTGCGACGACGACGCGACCACGCCGTACGCCGACGCCTCACGGGCGTTGATCGGTGTCCCCGTGTCGTACATCCCGGTGTCGGTGGCGCCGTTGAACGCCGTCGACGTCGCGTGCATCGCCGGCCACAGCGTGTTCATCCGCAGGCGCAGCAGCAGCTCGTAGACGTGCCGGTAGTAGTTGACGTCGGGCGTCCCCTGGTCCGTGGGGAACTTCGACCTCGCCCACTGCGCGAGGCGCTCCTCGTCGTTGATGAAGATCCCGCGGTACTTCACGTCGGGTCCGTCGTCCACCCGCGCGTCGGTGCCGACCACGATCGCGTCCCGCACCTTCACCGGCACGTCGCTGAACCAGTACCAGGGCGAGACGCCGATCTCCTCCGAGACCGAGTAGATGCCGTAGATGGTGCCGCGGGCGTCGCTCCCGGCGACCACGAGGGCCTCGTCCACCCCCGGCAGCGGGTCCTTGACCCACTTGGTCACGTAGGCCTCCCACCGGCCCGCGATCGTCGCGGCCTCGTCCAGCTTGCCGTCGTCGACGATCTGGTCGACGAGCTCGCTCTGGCCGACCTGGCCCACGATGATGGCGGCCCGGGCGCCCGACCCGTCGGTGCGCAGCTCGGGGACGCCACGACCCCCGGCGTCGAGCCTGGCCTCCTTCGCCTCCTCGTCGTCGACGAGGAGGCCCTGGACCTCGCGCTGGTCGATCGCGCCGGTCGCCATGCCGACGTCCTGGCGCAGGTCCTGGGTCGCGCGGCGCACCTGTTGATAGTCCCGTCGACCCTCGTCGCCCGACGGGGGCGCGTCCATCAGGATCGGCGCGGCCTCCCGCCCGTCGTAGACGGTGAATCCGGACGGCGCCGCCTGAGCGGCCCCCACGGTGGCCACGGGCGCGAGCGCCGCGGCCACCAGGGCGCCCGCCGCGAGCACCGCCGGCCATCGTGGGCGCCCCCGACTCCCGTCGTGAATCGCTTGCTGCGCTGCTCGACCTCGTTGTCGCGATGGCAGCATCGTCAGTCCCTCCTCTAGGCGTCCGACCAGCTCGGACGACGTCGGCGATCGAGCTCGTCGGCCAGGTCGACGACCGCACCCGTCAGGCGGGGGTCGGACCCGGCATCGTCAGGCAGGAGCCCCGGCAGCGCGAGCAGCGCCCGGGCGACGTCCGCCGGCGCGGCCGCGGCGGGGTCACCGTCGCCCGCCCGCGCGACGACGGCGGCGAGCTCGGCGGCGCGCGGGTCGTCGACGAGCCGCCCGGCGGCCGCCTCCCGGCGCACCACCTCGCTCCACGCGGCCAGCGCGAACGCCGCTCCCGACGGCACGGCGCCGGCGGCGAGCCGGTCGGCCACGATCCCGCCCCAGCGGATGGGGATCTTCTGCGTGCCGTCCATCGACACCTGCAGCGTGGTGTGCCCCGTGGCGGGGTTCGCGAACCGCTCCAGCAGGGACTCCCCGTACGCGCGCAGGTCCGCGCCGTCGGGCGGCGTCAGCGTGGGGAGGGCGTCGTCGAGCATGAACGCGCGCGCCCGCTCGCGCAGCGCCGGGTCGGTGACGGCCTCCGCGAGCGTCGCGTGCCCGGCCAGCCGCCCGGCGTACGCGAGCAGCGAGTGGGT
Source organism: Isoptericola sp. NPDC055063 (assembly GCF_053608125.1). NCBI lineage: Bacteria > Bacillati > Actinomycetota > Actinomycetes > Micrococcales > Promicromonosporaceae > Isoptericola > Isoptericola sp. NPDC055063. The sequence continues at coordinate 114,503 of NZ_JBSGUW010000004.1, forward strand.
GCCGTTGAGCATCCGCAGCTTGGCCTGCTCCCACGGCGCGACGTCGGAGGTGAGGGTGGCGCCCGCCCGCTCCCACGCGGGGCGCGGCCCGGCGAACCGGTCCTCGATCACCCACTGGCGGAACGGCTCGCCCACCACGAGGCCCTCGTCGCGGGCGCCGAGCTCGCGCTCCACCGCGTCGCGGTGGGCCGCCGTGGTGGCCGGCACGATCCGGTCCACCATCGAGCACGGGAACGCGACGTCCGACGCGAGCCACGACCGCAGCCCGTCCCCGTCCGCCCCCGGCAGCGCGGCGTCCACCGCCGCGCCCACCAGCCGCTCGAGCACGCGTCCGTTGTCCACCATGTTGTCGCAGGTCAGCACCGTGATCGGGTGCCGCTCGCCCGCCGCCCGCGCCGCCCGCCACCGGGCCGCCAGGCCCCGCACCAGCAGGCCGACCGCCGTCGTCCCGGGCACCACGTCCCCGCCGACCAGGCGGTTCTGCACGTTCTCGGGCGTCTTTCCGTGCACAACCACCTGGTCGGCGGCCGACCCGGCGCCCGACGGCCCCGCACCGACCGATTCGGCCGCGAGCGCGTCGAGGTCGGGGCGCACGCGCTCGACGTCGAGCCCGCCGTCGGCGGCACGGGCGTACCCCTTCTCGGTGACGGTGAGCGTCACGACGTGGGTCGTGGGCGCCGCGACCGCCGCCAGCACCCGCGCGGTCTCCTCGGCGGGCCACGCGACGTCGAGCACGGACCCCACGAGGTCGAGCCGGCTCTCGTGCGTGCCCGCCGTGAGCACCGCGTACACCCCGCCCTGCGGCCGCAGCTGGTCGCGCACCGACGCCGAGCGCTGCGTCACGCCGAGGATCCCCCAGCGGCGGTCGCCGGTGGCGCGCGCGGCCAGCTCGGTGAACACCGCCTGGTGGGCCCGGTGGAACGCGCCGATCCCCAGGTGCACGATGCCCACCTGCTCGGGGTCCGCCGGCGGCTCGAGGTGCGCGGGCAGGGCGGAGCGGTGGAGTCGGTCAGTCGTCACGGGCTTCCTTCACTTGGGCGACCAGCTGGGTGGGGTTCACGAACCTCAGGGCGACCACGAGCATGACGAGCATCGTCGTCGTGTACATGACCGCCATGGCGGAGACGAGCTGGCGGGCCTCGCCGCCGCCCGCCGACGTCATGGCGCGGTAGATCGCCACGACGAGCGTGTCGGACTGCGGGCCGGACACGAGGAACGTCAGCTCGAACATCCCGACCGTGCGCACGAGGACGAGGATCGACGCCGCGAGGATGCCGGGCACCAGCAGCGGCGCCAGGATGCGCGTGAACACCTGGCGCAGGCCGGCGCCGCACATGCGCGCGGCGGACTCGATCGCCGGGTTGATCTGCTCGATGAACGGCGTCATCGTCAGGATGACGAACGGCACGGACGGCACCAGGTTCACCAGGATCACCGCGACCACCGTGCGGCCCAGACCGAACGCGTACATCACCGTGGCGAGCGGGATGCCGAAGGTGATGGGCGGCATGAGGATCGGCAGCAGGAACAGCACGTTCACCAGCCGCTTGCCGGGGAAGTTCCGCCGGGCCAGCAGGTACGCCGCGGGCACGCCGATCAGCACGGACAGCACCACGACGGCGATCGCGACGCCCACCGTCACGCCCACCACGTGCGTCAGGTCGAACCGGTCCCAGGAGCTCGCGTACCAGTCGGTGGTCCACTCGGCGGGCAGCCAGCTGTCGAACCACGACCGGCCGAACGAGTCGACGACCACCGCCACGATGATGCCCAGCAGGAACACCAGGAACGCGGCCATGCCGGCCCAGACGAACCAGGTGGACGGCGAGGCGGCCAGCGACCGCTCGCCCGGGGGCCGCCCCGCCGCACCCGTCGCGCGGGGCGGTGTGTCCTGCGGCGCGTCCGACGTCGTCGTCGGGCTGTCCAGCGCGCTCATCCCTTGCCTCCCGTCGATCCCTTGTAGAGCAGCGACCGCCAGGCGAGCACGATCGCGACGACGAGCAGCTCGACGACGCCCATCATGAGGGCGATGGTCGAGGCCATCGGGTAGTCGTTCTGCTCGCCGAACGCGCGGAACGCCATCAGCGACATCACGCGGGTGGAGCCCATCGCGTCGCCGACGAGGCGGGCGGACGGGAACACCGAGAACGCCAGCACGAACGTGAGGATGAACGTGGTGGCGAGGCCGGGCGCCAGCAGCGGCAGCGTGATGCGCCGGAACCGCTGCCACCAGCCCGCGCCGAGGGTCCGCGCCGCCGAGTCCAGGGACGGGTCGATGCCCGACAGGTACGACGAGACGAGCAGGAACGCGAACGGGAAGCCCGTGATGATCAGCGAGAACATCACGCCGGTGTAGTTGTTCACGAGGGCCAGCGGCTGGTCCACGACGCCCGTGGCGAGCAGGAACCGGTTGAGCCACCCCTGCCGGCCGGCGAAGATCAGCAGGCCCTGCGCGGTGAGGACCGTGCCGAGCGTGATCGGCAGCACCAGCACCGACGTCATGAACCGCTTGAAGCGGAACTTGCGGCGCAGCACCATCGCCACCGGGATGGACGCCAGCACGTTGAACAGCGCCGCCGGCAGCGCGAGCCGCATCGTGATCCACACCGAGTCGAAGACGAACGGGTCGCGGAAGAACGCCACGTAGTTCGCCAGGACCCCGCCGCCCCACTGCTGCTGGGTGGCGAGGCTCGGCTGGAACGTCAGCCCGATCCCGTACGAGAACGGGTACACGAACAGCGCGAGCGCGAACACCAGCGCGGGCACCATGAGCCACAACGACGAGTCGATGCCCCGCTCCGCCAGCCGGTGCCGCAGGCTGGCGGTGCTGCGCGCCGGGCGGGCGGCGACGGCGGTCATGCCGCCGTCACCGCCTCCGCCCGGGCGTCCGCCCGCGCGGCCGACAGCTCGGCCGGGAAGACGAGCACCCGGTCGGCCGGCGCGGTGAGGCGCACCGCCTCACCCACGGCGGGGGCCACGGGGGTGCGCACGTGCAGCATCGTCCCGTCCGGCGTCTGCACGACGACGGCGAACTCCCGCCCGTGGTACTCGACGACCGCGACCTCGCCGCGCAGGTCGTTGCCGTCGCGCGGCTCGCCCCCGGGCCCGACGACGGTGAGGTCGTCCGGGCGCACCGCCACGCGCACCTCGTCTCCCGCGGACACGCCGCCGACCGCGCGGCCGTGCAGGGCCACGCCGCCCACGCGCACCGTCGTCCCGTCGGACGCTCCGTCGCCGAGGGTGCCCGCGAGGATGTTGCGGTAGCCCATGAAGTCGGCGACGTGCCAGTTGCCGGGGTGGTCGTACAGCTCGTCGGGGGTGCCGATCTGCTGCACCCGGCCCTCGCGCAGCACGACGAGACGGTCGGCCAGCGACAGCGCCTCCTCCTGGTCGTGGGTCACGTAGATCGTGGTGAGGCCCAGCTCCTGGTGCAGGCGGCGGATCTCGGTGCGCATGTCGAGCCGCAGCTTGGCGTCGAGGTTCGACAGCGGCTCGTCCATGAGCACCAGCGACGGCTCCAGCACCACGGCGCGGGCGATCGCGACGCGCTGCTGCTGGCCGCCCGACAGCTGGCCGGGCAGCTTCTTCGCGTGCTGCTCCAGCTTCACCAGCGCGATCGCCTCCGCGACCCGCCGCGAGATCTCGGCGCGGGGCAGGCCGCGCATCTGCAGCCCGAACGCGACGTTCTTCTCCACCGTGAGGTGCGGGAACAGCGCGTAGCTCTGGAACACCATGCCGAACCCGCGCTTCTCGCTCGGCACGGTGTCCACGCGGCGCCCGTCGAGCAGGATCTGCCCGTGCGTGAGCGGGAGCAGGCCCGCGAGGCAGTTGAGCGCCGTCGACTTGCCGCAGCCCGACGGGCCGAGCAGGGCGATGAACTCGCCCGCCCGGACCGTCAGGTCCAGGCCCGCCAGGGCCTGGTGGCCGCCGAAGCTGCGCCCGACGTCGCGCAGCTCCAGCGACTCGAACGTGCCGGCAGTGATCGCCATCGCGGTCTCACTCCTCCGTGTACTTGCCGGCACCGATCTCGCGGTCCCAGATGTCGAAGGCCTTGACCATCTCGTCCGGCGCCAGCGGCGTGGTGGACGGCGCCGACTCGATGAGGTCGTCGTACCAGTCGCGGCCGTACTCCTTGATCGTGTCCTGCGACTCCTGCGGCGCCTTGTCGAGCGTCGCGCCCTCGACCGCCGGGCCCGGGTAGAAGTAGCCGTGGTCGTACGCCTTGGCGTTCTGCTCCGGCGTGAGGATGTCCTGCAGCAGCAGGAGGATCGCCGAGATCTTGTCCGCGGACTGGCCCTTCGGGATGGCCGCGTAGTGCGCGTCCGTCACCCAGGTGAAGTCGTCGAACGGAGCGGCGTCCAGCGTGTTCGGCAGCCGGCCGTCGGTGCGGGGCTCGATCTCCCAGCCGGTGGTCGTCGGGATCATGCTCCAGGTGCCGTCGCCCATGTTCGTGACGACCTGCCCGGTGCCGGTCGGGTAGTTGTCGACGTACTCGCCCAGCTCCTTGAGGTACGCCCAGGTCTTGTCCCAGCCGTTCTCCGGGTCCTTCGGGTCCTTGTCGCCCAGGATGTACGGCAGGCCCATGAGGAACGTGCGGCCGGGGCCGGAGTTCGCGGGGCGCGCGTACCCGAACTTGCCGGGGTTGGCCTTCGCCCAGTCGAGCAGCTCCTCGGGCGTCGACGGCGGGTCGGTCACGACCTTCGGGTCGAACTGCAGCAGCGGGCCGGACGGGTAGTACGTGACGACGACGCCGTAGCCCTCGGCCAGGTCCTGCATCGCCGCGGCGGGCTCCAGGTAGTTCTGCTGGTTGGACAGGCGGTCGCCGAAGTCGTCGACCAGCGGCACCCACAGGTCCTGCGAGATGCCGGCGGACAGGCCGTCGTTGCCGGTGAGGACCAGGTCCACCGACAGGTTCCCGGAGTCCACCTGCGGCTTGACGATGCCGGTGACGTCAGGGGCGCCGCCGGTCTCCCAGGTGACGGACGAGATGACGTCCGGGTGCTCCTCGACGAACGCGTCGATCATCGGCTCGGTGAGCTTCTGGTTGCCCGCGACGTCGAGGATGTGCAGCTCGACGGGCTTCGAGGGCGTGTCGGGCACCTCGGCCGCGTCGGTGACGGCTGGGCCGTCGCCGCCGCCCTCCGCGGCGGGCGGGGCGCAGGCGCCGAGCAGCAGCCCGAGGCCGGCGGCGCCGACGACGGCGACGGTGCCGGCGTGGGAACGGTGGAGTCGCATGACTACCTTCCTTCCCCCGGGCGACGGTGCCCGGGAACGGTGCGTCGACGGCGTCGTCGACGGTGCGGCGGGGTACCGATCATCCGGGCGGGACGCCGGTGGAGTCGCGGATCACGAGCTCGGCGGGCAACCGGTGCCGGTCGCCCCCGACGGTCTGGGGCTCGGCGCGGCCGGCGTCGAGCCGGCCGAGCAGGAGGTCGACGGCGCGGCGGCCGAGGCCGGTGCGCGGCACCCGCACCGTGGTCAGCGCCGGCGAGACGAGCGTCGCGACGTCCACGTCGTCGAACCCGACGACGGACATGTCCTCGGGCACCCGGACCCCGCGGCCGCGCAGCCGGTCGAGAACGCCGAGGGCCATGAGGTCGTTGAACGTCGCGACGGCGGTGACGCCCTGCGCGACGGCGTGGTCGGCGGCGGCGAGGCCGCCGGAGAAGTAGGGCCGGAAGGAGCCGAGCTCCACGAGGGTCACGTCGCCCAGCCGCTCGGCGGCCGCGCGCAGCCCCTCCAGCCGGCGCGCGCCCGACCAGGACGTCGTCGGCCCGGCCGCCACGCCCACGCGGCGGTGGCCCAGCGCGTGCAGGTGGCCGAGCACCTGCGCGATGCCGTCCGCGTCGTCGACCGCGACCGAGGGCAGGTCGGCCAGGTCCCGGCTGACGAGGACGGCGGGGAGCTGGCCGACGGCCCGGCGCAGCTCCTCGTCGTCGGAGCGCGGCGACGCGAGGACGACGCCGTCGACCCGCTGCGCGAACTGGGCGAGCAGCCCCGCCTCCGCCGACGGGTCCTCCTCGGAGTCCGCGACGAACACCGGGTAGCCGGCCGCCCGCGCCCGGGCCTGCACCCCCTTCGTCACCGAGGCGAAGTACGGGTTCTCGAGGTCCGGCACCAGCAGGCCGAGGGTGTGCGTGCGCCCCAGCCGCAGCCCGCGCGCAGTGGGGTTGGGCGTGTAGCCCAGGCGGTCGGCGGCCTCGAGCACCCGCTCGCGGGTGGCGGCGGAGACCTGCTCCGGCGCGGTGAGCGCGCGCGACACGGTCGACACGGAGACACCGGCCGCGCGGGCCACCTCGTGCGCGTTCGCCATCGTCACTCCCTCGTGCGTCGTCCCGTCGGGGTCAGTCTGCAAACGATCCCGGGACGCGTCAACCCCCGTTCGACACAAGGGCTTGCGCCGGGCACGGCCAACACGGCACGATGACTGCAATCGATCCCAACGATGATGTCGACGAGGGAGACGCCCGTGGACGAGCCCTGGACCCTGCACCCCGACCGGGCGCTGCCCGCCGACCCGGTCACGCGGCCGCTGGCCCGCGAGATCTACGCCGCGGTGCAGGACCTGCCGATCGTCTCGATGCACGGCCACGTGCCCGTCGAGTGGTTCGCGGACGACGCGCCGTTCGGCGACCCCGCGCAGCTCGTCGTCGTGCCCGACCACTACCTCACGCGCATGCTCGTCTCCCAGGGCGAGACGCTCCCCCGCCTCGGCGTCGGGTCCACCGCCGACGAGGACGCCGAGACCGACCCGCGCGAGATCTGGCGCCGCTTCTGCGCCGGCTGGAAGCACTTCCGCGGCACGCCCACGCGCTACTGGCTGGAGCACGTGCTCGTCGAGGTCCTCGGCGTCACGCAGCGGCCGTCGGCCGAGACCGCCGACGCGCTCTACGACCAGGTCGCGGCGCGCATCGCCGACCCGGACTTCCGGCCCCGCGCCCTGCTGGACGCGTTCGGCATCGAGACCATCGCCACGACCGACCCCGCCTGGGCCACGCTCGACGCCCACGCCAAGCTCGCCGCGGACGGCTACGGCGACCGCGTGCTGCCGACGTTCCGCCCCGACCCGCTGCTGCACCTCGACCGCGCCGGCTGGCGCGACGACGTCGCACGCCTGGGCGAGGCGGCCGGCGTCGACGTCACGTCGTACGACCGCTACCTCGAGGCGCTGCGCGCCCAGCGCGAGCGCTTCGTCGCCGCGGGGGCGCGCGCCACCGACCACGGCCACCTCTCGGCCGACACCACCCCCCTGGACGACGCCGACGCGCGGCGCATCCTCGACCAGGCGCTCGCCGGCACGGTCACCGCCGCCGAGGCGCAGGCGTTCAGCGGGCACATGCTGTTCCAGATGGCCGCGATGTCGGCCGAGGACGGCCTGGTCATGCAGCTGCACCCGGGCGTGCTGCGCAACCACGCGAGCGGTCCGTTCGCCGCGTTCGGCGCGGACAAGGGCTACGACATCCCCGTCGTCACCGAGTTCACGCGCTCGCTGCGCCCGGTGCTCGACGCGTTCGGCCACCACCCGGGCCTGCGGCTCATCGCGTTCACCGTGGACGAGGACGTGTACTCGCGCGAGCTCGCGCCGCTGGCGGGCGTCTACCCGGCCCTGCGCCTCGGCGCGCCGTGGTGGTTCCTCGACGCCCCCGACGCCATGCGGCGGTTCCGCGAGTCGGCCACGGAGACGGCCGGCTTCAGCAACATGAGCGGCTTCGTCGACGACACCCGCGCCTTCTGCTCCATCCCCGCGCGGCACGACCTGGCCCGCCGCGTCGATGCCGGCTACCTGGCGCGGCTGGTGGCGGAGCACCGCCTGGACCTGGACGAGGCCCTCGACGTGGCCGTCGACCTCGCCTACCGCCTCCCCCAGGCGGCCTACGCCCGCCCCTGAGGCGTTGTGGGGGGGCAGTTTGGGTGCGGCCCCTAGGGGAGAGAGACAAAAAAGGGGACAACACAAAGAAAAGAAAAAGAAGAGCAAAGAGAAAAAGAGGGGGGAAGACGG
>NZ_JBSGUW010000004.1:122511-127005 GCF_053608125.1 Isoptericola sp. NPDC055063
CGCTCGCCCACCTCTCCTCCCGGTCTTCTCCTTCCCCCCCCGGGGGCGTGTGGGTTGTTTGTTGGTCGCCCCCCTCGGCGGAAACAACACAAAACGACCCCCCACAGCACGGACCGGGCAGAACGACGCACGACGAGCACCGGGAGTCACGCAGTGAAGATGGGTTTCCGCTGGTACGGCGAGGGCAACGACACGGTCACGCTGGACCACGTCCGGCAGATCCCGGGCGTGGAGACGGTGGTGTGGAGCCTGCACCACAAGCAGGCCGGCGAGGTGTGGGAGCAGGAGGAGATCGACGCGGAGGTCGCGCGCATCACCGGGCTCTCCGCCGAGGCGCGCGCCCGCGGCGTGACGCGGACGCTCGACGCCGACGTCGTGGAGTCGGTCAACGTGCACGAGTCGATCAAGCTGGGCCGCACCGTCCTCGGGCTGAGCCGCGACGAGGCGATCGAGAACTACGTGACCACCCTCCGGCGGCTCGGGAAGGCCGGCGTGAAGGTGGTCTGCTACAACTTCATGCCCGTCTTCGACTGGCTGCGCACGGACCTGTGGCACCCGCTGCCCGACGGCTCCACGGCCCTGTTCTTCGAGCGGGCGGTCGTGGACGAGATGACGCCCGAGGGCCTCATCGCCGACATGGAGGCCGGGTCGCACGGCCTCACGCTGCCCGGCTGGGAGCCCGAGCGGCTCGCGGGCTTCACCGAGCTCAACGCCGCGTACGAGGGCGTGACGCACGAGGACATGTACGCGAACTACCGCTACTTCCTGGACGCGGTGGTCCCCGCCGCCGAGGAGGCCGGGATCAAGCTCGGCGTGCACCCGGACGACCCGCCGTTCGACGTCTTCGGCTGGCCGCGCGTCGTCTCGACGCCCGACGACCTGCAGCGCGTGCTGGACCTGCACCCGAGCCCCCACCACGGCCTCACGCTCTGCCTCGGCAGCTTCTCCGCGAACCCCGCGCAGGCCCCGCTGGCCGCGGCCACGGTGCGCCGCTTCTCCGGCCGCATCCACTTCACCCACGTGCGCAACATCAAGCACTTCCCGAACGGCGACTTCACCGAGGTGGGCCACCGGGCGTGCGAGGGTGACGTCGACACGACGGGCATCATGAAGGCCTACGCCGAGGCCGGGTACGAGGGGTACGTGCGGCCCGACCACGGCCGCCACCTGTGGGACGAGAACACCACGAACAAGCCGCGCCCCGGCTACGGCCTGTACGACCGCGCGCTGGGCGTCCAGTACCTGCTCGGTGCGTGGGACGCATTCCGCTACACCGCGCCCGACGCCGGCGCCTGAGCCCGCGCGGCCCGCACCTCCTGCCCGCCACAGCCCCGCCCAGCACCGCACCGAGGAGACCGACGGTGAGTTTCGAAAACGTTGTCGACCCGTCCGTCGTCGGGCCGCACCCGGCCTGGCTGCCCGACGGCGCGCTGGCCGCCGTCGGCCGCCGCCGGCTCGCGCTCCGCCTCCCCGACCTGTCAGGACCAGGAGCACGTATTCACGCACGTGGCCCTGACAGCTCGCCGGGGGTGGCGGGCACGCTGCGCGCGGAGCTCGAGGGCGCGACGACGACGCACGGCGGCGCCGTCGTCGACGCCGACAGCTCCCCCGACCTCCTCCTCACCCTCTCCCCCGACGTGTCAGGGCCACGAGCAGGTATGCATGCTCCTGGCCCTGACAGCTCGGGGGTCGGGTTCCGGTTCGTGCGCGACGGCGGCCGGGTCACTGTCACCGCGCCCACGCCGGCGGCGCTGCTGCACGGGTGGTTCCACGTCGTGCGGCTCGGCGAGGCGGCGTTCGCGGGGCCCCACGCCGACGAGCGGCACGCGCCTGCGTTCGCGCTCCGCGTGCTGGACCACTGGGACAACGTGGACGTGCACCCGGTCATGGGGCAGGTCGAGCGCGGGTACTCCGGCGGGTCGATCTTCTACGCCGACGGCCACGTACGGGAGGACCTGTCCCGCGTCACCGCCTACGCGCGGCTGCTCGCCGCGACCGGGATCGACCGGGTCTGCATCAACAACGTCAACGTGCACGCCCGCGAGGCGCGGCTGCTCACCGACGACCTGCCCGAGGTGGCCCGCATCGCCGCCGCGCTACGGCCGTACGGCGTGCGCACCCACCTCGCGGTGAGCTTCGCCGCGCCGATGACGCTCGGCGGGCTTCCGACGTCCGACCCGCTCGACGACGACGTCCGCGCCTGGTGGCGCGCCGCCGCCGACCGGGTCTGGGCGACCATCCCCGACTTCGGCGGGTTCGTCGTCAAGGCCGACTCCGAGGGCCAGCCCGGCCCGTTCGCGTACGGGCGCGACCACGCGGACGGCGCGAACGCGCTGGCCGAGGCGGTCGCCCCGCACGGCGGCGTCGTGCACTGGCGGGCGTTCGTCTACGACCACACGCAGGACTGGCGCGACCGCTCCACCGACCGCGCCCGCGCGGCGTACGACCACTTCGCCCCGCTCGACGACCGGTTCGCCGAGAACGTCGTCGTGCAGGTCAAGCACGGCCCGCTCGACTTCCAGACCCGCGAGGCCGTCTCCCCCGTGCTCGCCGCGATGCCGCGCACGCGCCTCGCGCTCGAGCTGCAGGTGACGCAGGAGTACACCGGCCAGCAGCAGCACGTGTGCTACCTCGCGCCCTGGTGGCGGGAGAACCTCGGCTTCCGGCCCTGGGGAGACGGCGAGGGCGACGACGGCGCGACCGTCGCCGACGTCGTCGCCGGCCGAGGCCCGGACGCCTCCCCCGCCGTCGCGGCCGCGGGCGGGGGCGGGATCGCCGCCGTCTCGAACGTCGGCGACGACCGGTTCTGGACGGGCCACCCGGCCGCCCAGGCGAACCTCTACGCCTACGGCCGGCTCACCTGGGACCCCACCCTCGACCCGATGGCGATCCTCGACGAATGGATCTCCCTGACGTTCGCCGGCCCCGACGGCGCCGTCGACCCGCAGGTGCGCGCCATCCTGCACGCCGTCATGGACGACTCGTGGCGCACCTACGAGTCGTACACCGCGCCGCTCGGCGTCGGCTTCATGGTCAGCCCGCTGCGCGCGCACTACGGCCCGGACGTGGACGGCTACGAGTACTCGAAGTGGGGCACCTACCACTTCGCCGACCGCGACGGCGTGGGCGTGGACCGCACCCGCGCGACGGGCACCGGGTTCACCGGCCAGTACCCGGCGCCGTGGCGCGACGTCTACGAGGACCTCGCGACCTGCCCCGACGAGCTGCTGCTGTTCTTCCACCACGTGCCTTACGAGCACGTGCTGCACAGCGGCACCACCGTGATCCAGCACATCTACGACACCCACTTCGCGGGCGTGGAGCGCGTGCGCGAGACGATCGCCGCGTGGGAGTCGCTGGCCGACGTCGCGCCCGGCGCCGTCCCGGCCGACGTCGACGCCCGAGTCCGCGAGCGCCTCGCCGAGCAGCTCCGGTCGGCCACCGAGTGGCGCGACCAGATCAACACGTACTTCTTCCGCAAGTCCGGGATCCCCGACGCCCACGGCCGCACGATCTTCTGAGCGGCCGCACCGTACGGACGTGTCGTGCGGACGTGTCGTGCGGACGTGCGCTTGACCCTCCCCTCGGGGGAGGGTCGAGGGTGTGGCGCAGGAGGTGAGACCCACGACGTCCTTCACGATCACCGAGGTGGCCCGGCTGTCGGGCACCACGCTCAAGACGCTCTACCACTACGACCGGATCGGCCTGCTCGTGCCCGCCCGGGACCCGCAGAACGACTACCGGACGTACTCCGAGGGCGACCTGGCGCGCCTGCAGCAGATCCTGTTCTTCCGGGAGCTCGACGTGCCGCTGGGCTCGATCGCGGAGGCCCTGTCGGGTCGCACGTCCCGGCTCGAGTGCCTGCGGGACCAGCGGGCCATGCTCCGCGCGCGCGGGGCGCGGCTCGCCCAGGTGCTGGCGACGCTCGAGCAGGCCATCGCACACGAGACACAGGGAGACCCCATGCCCACCGACGACATGTTCACCGGGCTCGACCGCGCCGGGTGGCAGGAGGCGCTGGAGGAGCAGAACGCGCACCTGCGTGACACCTACGACGTCGAGCTCGACGCGTCCGACGTCGACCCCGACCGGATGAACGCCGCGGCCGCCGAGGCGACCGCGTTCATGACGTTCATGGCCGACGCGCTGCGCGCCGGCCTCCGGGCCGACGACGATTCCGTCGCCGCGGAGATCCGCCGGCATCTGACGGCCCTCGACGCCGTGCACCCGACGGACGCGGAGGCGTTCGCCGGCCAGGCGAGGTTCTTCGTCGCCGACGACTTCCACCGCGGGATGCTGGAGCAGCAGCAGACCGGCCTGGCCTACTACCTGCTGCACGCGGCGGAGGAGTTCCGCGCCCGCGCGTAGGCCGCACCGGGGGGGGGGGGGGGGGGGGTTTTCCTCGGGGGCGGGGGGGGGGGGGCGCGGGGGGGGGGGTCAGGGGGGGGGGACAGCGGGGGGGGGGGGAGACCTCGTTTTTGTCGTAAGGAAAAA
>NZ_JBSGUW010000004.1:127015-159952 GCF_053608125.1 Isoptericola sp. NPDC055063
CGAGAAAACAAAAAACTAGCCCTTTCCCCCCACCGCCAAAACAAGGAGGGGGATCCCCTCCCCCACGCGAAGCCCCCCCCCCGGGGGGCCCCCCTCCCTCCCCCCCCCCCCGCCGGGGTGATCAGCCCGCGGCGAGCAGCTCCAGGGTGTCGACCACGCGGTGGGAGAAGCCGCCCTCGTTGTCGTACCAGGCCACGACCTTGACGTGCCGCCCGTCCACCCGGGTCAGCAGGGAGTCGAAGATCGACGACGCCGGGTTCCCGACGATGTCCGAGGACACGAGCGGGTCCTCGGAGTACTCGAGCACCCCGGACAGCGGGCCGGCGGCGGCCGCACGGTAGGCGGCCAGCACGTCGTCCCGCGAGACGTCGCGGGCGACGGTGGCGTTGAGCTCGACGATCGAGCCCACCGGCACGGGCACGCGGATCGAGTCGCCCGAGAGCTTCCCGGCCAGGCGCGGCAGCACCAGCCCGATCGCCTTCGCGGCGCCGGTCGTGGTGGGCACGATGTTCACGGCCGCCGCGCGGGCGCGCCGGGCGTCGCGGTGCGGGGCGTCCTGGAGGTTCTGCTCCTGGGTGTAGGCGTGCACGGTGGTCATGAACCCGTGCTCGATCCCGGCGAGGTCGTCGAGCACGGACGCGAGCGGCGCGAGCGCGTTGGTGGTGCACGACGCGTTGGAGACGATCGTGTGCGCGGCCGGGTCGTAGGCGTCGGTGTTGACGCCGGGGGCGAGCGTGACGTCCGCGCCGGCGGACGGCGCGCTCACCAGCACCTTGCGCGCCCCGGCGTCGAGGTGGCCGCGGGCGGCGTCGGCGGCCGTGAACCGGCCGGTCGACTCCAGCACGACGTCGACGCCGAGCTCCTTCCAGGGCAGGTCGGACGGGTCGCGCTCGGCGAGCACGGCGATCCGGCGGCCGTCGACCACGAGGGCGTCGCCCTCGGCCGTGACCGGGCGACCCAGGCGCCCGGCCGTGCTGTCGAAGGCGAGCAGCCGCGCGAGCGCGGCCGGCTCGGTGAGGTCGTTGACGGCGACGACCTCCAGGTCGCTGCCGCGCTCCAGCAGCGCGCGCAGCACGTTGCGACCGATCCGACCGAACCCGTTGATGGCGATGCGAGTCATGTGACGCCCTTCCTCTCGTGTCGCCACCAAGCTCGCCGCACGAGCGAGGGCGGAACACCGGCGCGGACGCCACGGTCCGCAAGGATCTCGCCAGCCCGACCGCCGGGTCACTCCCCCCGGGCGAAGGTCTGCCGGTACTCGCTGGGCGTCGTGCCGAGGATCCGCCGGAAGTGGCCGCGCAGGTTCGCGCCCGTGCCGAGGCCGACGTCGGCGGCGATCTGCTCGACGCTGCGCTCGGAGCGTTCCAGCAGCTCCCGCGCCAGGTCGACGCGCGCCCGCAGCACCCAGGCCATCGGCGTGTACCCGGTGTCGTCCACGAACCGGCGCGAGAACGTCCGCGGCGAGACGGCGGCGTGCCGGGCGAGGACGTCGAGCGTCAGGTCGTCGCCCAGGCGGTGCAGCGCCCACTCGCGCGTGGCCGCGAACCGCTCCCCCAGGGGCTCGGGCACGCTGCGCGGCACGTACTGGGCCTGGCCGCCGCTCCGGTACGGGGCGGCGACCAGGCGGCGGGCGGCGTGGTTCGACGCCGCGACGCCCAGGTCGCCGCGCAGCATGTGCAGGCACAGGTCGATGCCGGACGCCGCGCCCGCCGACGTGAGGACGCTGCCCTCGTCGACGAACAGGACGTTCTCGTCCACGCGCACCCGCGGGTGCTTGGCCGCGAGCGCCCGCGTGTAGTGCCAGTGCGTGGTGGCCCGTCGCCCGTCGAGCAGACCCGTCGCGGCGAGCGCGAAGGCGCCGGTCGAGATGGCGGCCAGCCGCGCGCCGCGGGCGTGCGCGGCCAGGAGCGCGTCGACGACCGCGGCCGGCGGGTCGTCGCGGTCCGGGAAGCGGTAGCCGGGCAGGAACACCGTGTCGGCCCAGGCCAGCGCCTCGAGGCCGTGCTCCAGGTGGTACGAGAGCCCGTCCCCGCCGGCGACCAGCCCGCGGACCGCCGCACAGACGCGCACCTCGTACGGCATGCTCGGGCGAGTCGTGAACACCTGCGACGGGATGCCGACGTCCAGGGGCTTCGCGCCCTCGAGCACGAGGACGGCGACGCGGCGCTGACGCGGTTCCGGCACGAGACGCAGGCTAGACGGCGCCCACCGGGTGCGCGATCCTCGAGCCGGCGCGCCGCGCCCGTCCGCGCCCACCGTTCGAAGGAGAAACCGTATGACGCCCTCGACCCCGGAACGACAGGGGATCCCGACCGCCGCCGTCCTCGCCCTGCTCGACGACCTGGAGGTGCCGGGCCTGGACCCGCACGCCCTCGTCATCACCCGGCACGGCGTCCCGGTGGTCCGCGGCACGTGGGCGCCCTACCGCGCCGACCTGCCGGGGCTCGTCTACTCGGTGTCGAAGACGTTCACGGCGATCGCGGTGGGGCACCTGGTGGCCGAGGGCGCGCTGTCCCCCGACGACCTGGCCGGGTCGCTCCTCGGCCTGCCGACGGACTCCGGCATCACCGTGCGGCACCTGCTCACGATGAACACGGGGCACACGGCGGAGCAGGTCGCGGAGATCGGGTTCGACTCCGCCCGGCTGCTCGGCACCCCGCCCCAGCACGCCCCCGGCACCCACTTCGTCTACAACTCGCCGGCGTCGATGACGCTGTCGTCGATCGTCACGACGCTCACCGGCGAGCGCCTCACCGACTACCTCCGCCCGCGCGTGCTGGACCCGCTCGGTATCCGCGGCTCCTGGTGGGTGGGGCACCGCGACGGCACGCTCGACATCGACCAGGGGTTCTCGGGCCTGCACGTCACGGTCGAGGACGTCGCGCGGCTCGCGGTGACGCTGGCCGACGGCGGCCGGTACGACGGCGTGCAGGTGATCCCGGAGGCCTGGCTGGCGGAGATGTCCCGTCCCTGGTCGGACAACGCGGAGGAGCCCGGCGCGGACCACGACTGGGCGCGCGGCTACGGCTACCAGGTGTGGCGCAGCCGCCACGGCTTCCGCGCCGACGGCGCGTACGGGCAGTTCGGCCTGGCGGTACCTGAGCTCGGCCTCGCGATCGGGTACCTCGGCTCCACCCGCACCACGGACCGCGTGCTCGCGGCGTTCTGGCGGTTCGCCGAGGGGGTGGAGGACGGCCCGCTCGCACCCGACGACGACGCCGCGGCCTGGCTGCGCGACCGCCTCGAGGAGCTCGACACGTGGCCCGGCCGCCTCGACCCCGACCCGGAGCCCACGCCGGCGGACCGGATCGCCCCCGTCCCGTGGACCCTCCTGCCCGGCGACGGGCCCGGCACGTGGCGGGTCGACGTCGGAGGGCACGTCCTGGACGTAACCGACCGGGAGTGGACCACGCACGTCGTGCCGTGGCCGGGCGACCCGCGGCCGGGCTCCGAGCACGACCCCGTGGCCGACCCCGTGCTCGTCCTCGCGCTGCGGGGGCGGGCGGGGGAGGACGGCGCCCGCCCCGACGGCACCGTGCAGATCGACGTCGTCGTCCCGACGTCCCCGCACCGCCTGGTGGCGCGTGGCCAGGCGCCGACCGGGCCGGACGGCGAGCGCCTCGACCTCGCGTGGGTGACGACGCCGCTGTGGCGGCCCGCCCTGTCGACGCTCGTCGTCCCGGGCGCGGTGGCGCGGGACGCGCTCCTGACGCCGGGCTACGTCGGGTCGGCCGGGCGGGAGCGCGGGGAGACGATCCCGGACTCGTAGGCGAACACGACGAGCTGGGCGCGGTCGCGCGCGCCCAGCTTGGTCATGGCCCGGCTGACGTGCGTCTTCGCCGTCAGCGGGCTGAGCACCATCCGCTCGGCGATCTCGTCGTTGGACAGGCCGTGGGCGACGAGGGCCACCACCTCCCGCTCGCGCGGCGTGAGGAGGCCGAGCCCGTCGGCGCCGACGGCGTCCGGCGGGCGCGCGACGAACTCGCTGATCAGGCGGCGCGTGATCGCCGGGGACAGCAGCGCGTCGCCCCGCACCGCCGCGCGCACGGCCTCGAGGAGGTCGGCGGGCTCCGTGTCCTTCACGACGAACCCGCACGCCCCGGCCCGCAGCGCCTCGAAGACGTACTCGTCGACGCCGTAGTTGGTCAGCATCACCACGTGCACGCCGGCCAGCGCGTCGTCGGCGGCGATCTGGCGGGTGGCGGCGATGCCGTCGAGCCCGGGCATCTGCACGTCCATGAGCACGACGTCGGGCCGCAGCTCGCGCGCCAGCGCCACGCCCTCGCGCCCGTCGGCGCCCTCGGCCACCACCTCGACGTCGTCCTCCGCGTCGAGCAGCGCCCGGATGCCGGAGCGGATGAGGGCCTGGTCGTCGACGAGGCCGACGCGGATCACGCGCGGGCCGCCGGCTCGCCGGCCACGGCCCCCGGTGCCGCCGCGGGCGGGCCGGACGGCGCGGGCAGCGGGAGGGTGACGCGCACCGAGAACCCGCCCGACTCCCCCGGCCCGGCGTGCAGGGTGCCGCCGAGGGCGGCGACGCGCTCGCGCATGCCGGTCAGCCCGTGCCCGGGCTCCGGCTCCCCCCGCGAGCCGCGGCCGTCGTCGTCCACCTGGAGCGTGAGCTCCCGGTCCGCGAACGTCACGCGCACGGTCGCGGCCGCCGCGGGCCCGCCGTGCCGGGCGACGTTGGTGAGCGCCTCCTGCACCACCCGGTAGGCGGCCTGGTCGGTCTCGGCCGGCACGGTGCGCCGGTCGCCCACCACCCGCACGGTGGTGGGCACACCCGCGCCCTCCGCCCGCTCGACGAGGGCCTCCAGCCGGTCGAGGCCGTTCCCGTTGGGCTCGCCGTCGCGCCGCAGCACGTCGAGCGTGGAGCGCAGCTCGCGCGCGGCGTCGGTGCTGGCCTCCTGGATCGCGAGCAGCGCGGGCGGCGGCTCCTCGCCCCGCTTGCGCGCCAGGTGCGCGGCGACGCCCGCCTGCACCTTGATCACGGAGATGGAGTGGGTCAGGGAGTCGTGCAGCTCGCGCGCGATGCGCAGCCGCTCCTCCACGGCGCGCCGCCGGGCCACCTCGTCCCGCGTGCGCTCGGCGTCCTCGGCCCGCTGCTCGACCTCGCGGACGTACGCCCGCCACTGGAGCACCGCGACCCCGGCGACGCCGAGGGAGACCAGCCAGCCCGCCGCGAGGATCCGCTCCCGTGCCCGTCCTGTTCCCATCCGGGCAGCGTAGGTGCGCGGTGTCGGCGGCCGCATCCGGCGCCGGGAGGCGTCCGCGCCTGCTCCCCCCGTCGTACGCGGGCGCCGCCCCGCCGCCCTGCCCGGTAGCCGCAGGTGTCACCGCCGGGCGGACGCGCCGGGGCGCCCCCGGCGCGAAGGATCGGGACCACGGATCGACGCACGACGACGCACGACCGACCCCGAGGAGCACCGATGAGCATCCAGGCACCCCGCCGCACCCCCGCCTCTGTCGCGACCGGGCTGGGCGACGTCCTCGCCCCCGGCGACGAGGGGTACGACGACGCACGGCGCACCGTCTTCGCCGCCGGCTCCCCCGCCCTGGTGGCGCGGCCCCGCGACGAGGCGGAGGTCGCGGCCGCCGTCGCCCACGCCGCCCGCGAGGGGCTGGTCCTGTCCGTCCGCTCGGGCGGGCACGGCCTCACCGGCCACGCCACCAACGACGGCGGCCTGGTCGTGGACCTGCGCCACCTGGACGCCGTCGAGGTGGTCGACCCCCAGCGCCACGTCGTGCGGGTGGGTACCGGCGCCACGTGGGGGAAGGTCGCCGCGGCGCTCGCCCCGCACGGCCTCGGAGTCACCGCGGGCGACACGGCCGGCGTCGGCGTCGGCGGCCTCGTGCTCGGCGGCGGCGTCGGGTGGATGGTGCGCCGGCACGGCCTGGCGGTCGACGCCGTGGTCGCCGCGCGGGTCGTCCTCGCCGACGGGCGCGCGCTGGTCGTGGGCCCGGACCGGCACGCCGGGCTCTTCTGGGCACTGCGCGGCGGGGGCGGCAACTTCGGGGTGGTGACCAGCGTCGACCTCGTCGCGGCGCGCGTGGGTGACGTCCGCTTCGGGTCGCTCACCTTCGCGCCCGACGACCCGGCCGCGCTCGTCGCCGGGTGGCGCGACGTCCTGCGCGCCGCCGACGAGGAGCTGAGCAGCACGCTCGTCCTCTCCCCCGCGATGGGCGGCCGCCCCGCCGCGGTGACGGCGCTGGTCTGCGCCTCCCACGACGACCCCGCGGCCGCCGACCGGTCGATCGAACCGCTGCGCCACCTGGGCGCCCTGCTGGCCGACGACGTCGCGACCGTGCCGTACGCCGCCGTCCTCGCCGAGGGCGGGCACCACCCGCCGGGCGCGCGCCTCGTCGGGCGCAACGCGCTGGTGCCGCGGCTCGACGACGCAGCGGTGGCCGCCGTCGTCGCCGCGTTCGAGGGCGAGCACCCCACCGTGCTGGGCCTGCGGGCCCTGGGCGGCGCGTTCTCGCGGGTGCTGCCCGACGAGACGGCGTTCGCCCACCGCGACGCCGAGGCGCTCGTGGTGGGCGGGGTCGTGGTGCCCGCGGACGCCCCGGACGCCGCCGTCGAGGAGGCGCTCGCCGGGTGGCGCGGCGTCGCCGCCCACGGCTCCGGCGCCTACGTGAACTTCCAGGGCACGGCCACCGAGGCCGACCTGCACGCCGCCTACCCGCCCGCCACGCTCGCCCGGCTGCGGGCCGTGAAGCGCGCCTACGACCCCGGCAACCTGTTCGCGCGCAACCTCAATGTGGCCCCCACGCACGCCGCGGAGGCGTCGTCGTGAGCGCCGCGTTCGAGGCCGAGGGCCTCGTCAAGACGTTCGGCGCGACGACGGCGCTCGACGGCGTCGACCTGCGCGCCGAGCGCGGCACGGTGCTCGGCGTGCTGGGCCCCAACGGCGCCGGGAAGACCACCGCCATCCGCGTGCTCGCCACCCTGCTCCGGGCGGACGCCGGCCGCGCCGTCGTCGACGGCCTCGACGTGGGCCGCGACCCCGTCGCCGTGCGCCGCCGCATCGGGCTCACCGGCCAGTACGCGACCGTGGACGAGGACCTCACGGGCGCCGAGAACCTCGTCCTGTTCGGCCGGCTGCTCGACCTGCCCACCGCCGAGGCCCGGTCCCGCGCCGCGCGGCTGCTGGACCGGTTCGGCCTCGCCGACGCCGGCGGCCGGCGCGCGTCCACCTACTCCGGCGGGATGCGCCGCCGCCTCGACCTGGCCGCGAGCCTCGTGGGCTCCCCGAGCATCCTGTTCCTCGACGAGCCCACCACCGGCCTCGACCCCGGCAGGCGCGAGGAGCTGTGGCAGACCATCCGGTCGCTCGCCGACGACGGCACCACCGTGCTGCTCACCACGCAGTACCTCGAGGAGGCCGACGCGCTCGCCGACGAGATCACCGTGATCGACGAGGGCCGCGTCGTCGCGCACGACACCCCCGCGGGCCTGAAGCAGCAGGTCGGCGGGCAGACGGTCGTCGTGCGGCCCCGCGACCCGGCCCTCGTCGGGGCCGCGGCGGACGTCGTCGCGCGCGCCACCGGCGCCCCGGCAGCGCCACCCCGCAGCGGCGTCGTCACGACGTCCGTGGACGACGAGCGCACGTTCGCCGCCGTCGTGCGCGGGCTCGAGGACGCCGGCGTCGCCGTCACCGAGGTGGCGCTGCGGCTGCCCAGCCTCGACGAGGTCTTCTTCGCCCTGACCGACGGGCGACGTACCACCCCGAGGGAGGACTCATGACCGGCACCACGACGGTCGCCCCGGCGACCGCCCTCGACACCCGGGCCCCCGGCACCCGGCGCCACGAGGGCCCCCGCCGCTGGCCGCTCGCCCGCCACAGCCTCGCCCTGGCGCACCGGCACGTCACCCGGACGCGGCGCAACCCCGGCGAGCTCGTGGACGCCGTCTTCATGCCCGTGCTCTTCCTCGTGCTGTTCGTGTACCTGTTCGGGGGCGCGGTCGCCGGGTCCACGCACGCCTACCTGCAGTACGTGCTGCCGGGCGTGCTCGTGCTGTCGACCGTGCTGACGGGGCAGGTCGCGACCGGGCTGAGCATCGTGCAGGACATGAAGAAGGGGGTCTTCGACCGGTTCCGCAGCATGCCCGTGCCGCGCGCCGCGATGCTCCTCGGCTCCGTCCTCGCCGACGGCGTCCGCTACCTCGTCGCGGTCGTGGTGCTGTTCGCGGTGGGGTACGTGCTCGGCTTCCGCGTCGAGACCGGGCTGCTGCCCGCGCTGGCGGCGTGCGGCCTGGCGATCGTGCTCGGCTTCTCGCTGAGCTGGCTCACCGTGCTCGTCGCCGTGCTGGTGCGCAACGAGATCATGGTCTCGACGATCGGGTTCGTACTGCCCTTCCCGCTGGTGTTCGGCACGGGCATGGCCGCGCCGGTCGAGACCATGCCCGGCTGGCTGCAGTCGTGGGCCGCGGTCAACCCCGTGAGCCGCGCGATCGAGGCCAGCCAGGGCCTGCTGCTCGGCGGGCCCGTCGCCGGGGCCGTGACCGCCACCCTGCTGTGGAGCGGCGCGTTCCTCGTCGTCTTCGGCTCCGCCGCCGTCGTGGCCTACCGCCGGGTCGTCTGACGCGAGGTAGTCCCGTTTCTCGCGAGGTAGTTCAAGATCCCGCGAGGTAGTTCGGATCTTCGCGAGGTAGTTCGGATTCTCGAACTACCTCGCGGGATTTCGCACTACCTCGGCCGGCTCGGAACTACCTCGGCGGGTCCTCACGGAGCACGACGACGTCGGTCGGCGCCAGGTGCAGGGTCTCGCCCGCCTCGACGCGGCGGCCGGTGAGCAGGTCCGTCCCGGAGGCGTGCGCGGCGACGTCGACGGCGACCGCGGCGTGGTTGAGGACGAACGCCGTCCGGGTGCCGTCGGCGCCGGCGCGCACGGCGAGCTCGACGTCGTCGACGTGGGCGTACGGGCCCACCAGCCCGTGCCGGTCGAGCACGCGCCGCACCACCCAGGCGGCGCCGACGTCGTCGAGCGCCGTCGCGACGTACCAGGCCTCGCCGCCGTCCTCGCCGTGCGGGCGGTGCCGCGTGACCGCGGGCGTGCCCGCGTAGAACTCCGCGCCGTAGGTGCCGACCACCTCCGCGCCCTGCGGCACCACGACCTCGAAGACGAGCGAGCCGTCCGCGACCGCGTCGTCGCCCGTCCCGTCCTTGAGGGTCACGGGGTTGCTGACGCCCGGCTCGGCGGAGTCGGTCTCCTCGACGCGCAGGCCGAACAGCGGGCCCAGCGGCCCGGGGGCGTCCATGAGGAACGCGTTGGCGTCCTCGTCGGCACGGCCCGACCAGTACGACGCGAGCACCGACCCGCCGCGCGCGACGACGCCCTCCAACCGCGCCGCGACGTCACCCTTGAGCACGTGCAGCATGGGCGCGAGCACGACGTCGTACGGCTCCAGGCCCGCCGTCACCGGCACGACGTCGACCTGCGCGCCCGCCTGCCACAGCGCGCGGTAGTAGGCCAGCACCGTGTCGACGTACCGGGCATGCCGGTTGAAGCCGTCCGTCATCTCGGCAGCCCACCAGGAGTCCCAGTCGAAGAGCAGCGCGACGCGCGCGGGCGTGCGGGCGCCGAGGACGGCGTCGCCCAGCGCGTCGAGCTCGGCGCCCAGCGCGGCGACCTCGCGGAAGGCGCGGGTGTCCGTGCGGCCGGCGTGGTCGAGGACGGCGCCGTGGTACTTCTCGCACGCGCCGCGTGACTGGCGCATCTGGAAGTACAGGACCGCGTCCGCGCCGTGCGCCACGGCCTGCCACGACCACAGCCGCAGCACGCCGGGCCGCTTGACCGGGTTGACGTCGCGCGACGCGGTGATGGTGGGCGTCTGCTCCATGACCCAGAACGGTGCGCCGTCCTTGAGGCCCCGCATGACGTCGTGGGCCAGCGCCATGCGCGCGTGCTCGCGCTGCCCGGGCGGGTAGTTGTCCCACGACGCGAAGTCCAGGTCTGCGGCCCAGCGGTGGTAGTCGACCGGCCGGAACATCCCCATGAAGTTGGTGGTCACCGGGGTGGTCGCGTCGTGCTCGCGGATCCGGGCCTTCTCGTCGCGGAAGTTCGCGAGCATCGCGTCGGACATGAACCGCCGGTAGTCGAGCGTGATGCCCTGGAAGGCCGTGTGGTCCGGCCCGCGCCAGTGCTCGCTGAGCATGTTGGGCGGCACGACCTGCGCCCAGTCGCTGAACGTGTGCGACCAGAACGTCGCGTTCCACGCCTCGTTGAGCCGCTCCAGCGTGCCGTAGCGGGCGCGCAGCCAGTCCCGGAAGCCGGCCGCGCACAGGTCGCACCAGCAGCCGCCGTCGAACCCGCCGTACTCGTTGCCCACGTGCCACGCGACGAGGCCGGGCGTGCCGGCGTACCGCTCCGCGATCCGGCCCGCGAGCTCGGCGGACAGGCGCCGGTACACGGGCGAGCTCGGGCAGGCGTTGTGCCGCTGCCCGTAGACGTGCCGCCGGCCCTGGAAGTCCGTGCGCTCCACCTCGGGGTGCCGGTGCGCGAGCCACGGCGGCAGCGCGCCGGTGGACGTCGCGAGCACGACGTCCCGCCCGCCCGCCACCGCCCGCTTCACGACCTCGTCGAGCAACGCGAAGTCGTAGGTGTCCTCGTCGGGCTGGAGCGTCGCCCACGAGAAGACGTTGAGCGTCACGGTGTCGATCGACGCCAGGTCGAACGCGGCGTAGTCGGCCTCCCACACCTCCCGCGGCCACTGCTCGGGGTTGTAGTCGCCGCCGTAGCGGATCTTGCGTCCGGCGGGCAGGTGGGCGGGCATGACGCGGTCCTCCAGGGCGACGGGCAGGGTCAGGCGACGAAGCGGGCGCGGACGTCGTCCAGCACGGGCTCCCCGGTGCGCAGCACGAACGCCAGCCAGGGGACGGCGACGAGGACGAGCACCGTCTCGCCGGCCAGCCACACCACGCCGGCCGCGACCACCACCAGGGCGAGCAGGCCGACGGTCACCAGCGGCCGGCGCCCCAGGTAGTACGCGGACAGGCGCGCCACGTCACGCGCCCGGAAGGAGAACAGGGACGTGAGCAGCAGCGCCTCCAGCGCCCACAGCAGGATCGCGACGCCGAGGACGGCGAGCACGACGGCGTACGCGACGGAGATCCCGGCCGCGTCGCGGTGCACGACCGACGTCGCGACGACGCCGAGCACCGCCAGCGCGGGGACCCACAGCCGGAGGACGTCGAGCCAGCTCAGGCGCAGGCCGCGGGCGAAGGAGCGGGCCGGGGCGGGCTCGTCCGCGCCCGCCTGCTCGTGCAGGGCGAAGAGCGCGGCGGACCAGAACGGGATCGTCGGCGCCAGGCACAGCGGCACGATCAGCGCGTTTCCCGTGGAACGGTCCAGGAGCGCGAGCAGCAGGAGCGTGGGCACGCTGCCGAGGGTGGTGAGCACCCCGACGACGACGTACCGGTAGACGCGCGCCGTCACCCGGGCGAGGATCCCGTCGCCGAACTCCCTCGCCTGCCTGCCCGCCGCGGCCATCACGCCCCCACCGGGGAGGCGGCGCGGCCGACGATGCGTGCGTCGTCGAGCCACGCAGGCGTCTCGTCCCGCACGGCGTCGATCTCGACGAGCGTCACCTCGTGCCGGGCCAGCGGCAGCACCAGCTCGACCCGCCCGCCGTGCACCTCCAGCGAGGTGTCCGAGCGCCCCGGCACGGACGTCTCGTGCAGCAGGTCCAGCTGCCGGGCCGTGGGCGACGACGGCCGCCCGAGGTGGCGCCACGCGCTGAACGCGTTGCCCTCGTCGTCGTTGACGCGCGACCGGTGCACGGAGGCGCGCCGCGTGACCGGGTCGCCGACCGGGACGCTGAGGCGCAGCTCGTGGCGGCCGGGCTCGTCGGCGTCGTCCGTCCCGCCGACCGGCTGCCAGGCCAGCACGGTGACGCGACCCGCGGCGTCGCGCGTGACGAGGTGGTCCTCGCCGCGGTGCAGCACGTCCGTGCCCATGCGCGCCATGAACGCGTACAGGTGGAAGACGGGCTTGCGCAGCTGACGGTGGCCGAGCATCCCGAAGCCCCCGTGGAACACGGAGGTCGGGATGCCGACCTCCTCGAAGACGTCGCAGAACGTCCAGTAGGAGAACGAGTCGACGTGGTCCCCGCCCTCGGCGAGCACGGGCGCCAGCGACGCCGCCTGGTACGCCGTGTCGTGCACGGGGTTGTCCGGGCGGTAGCTGGTGCTGAACTCGGTGACATGGGCGGGCAGGCCCTCGAGCCGCGTGCCGGCCAGCAGCTTGGCCGGGGCGGCGAACTGGTCCAGCAGGTTCCGGGGGTGCCGCAGCGTCTGGTACGTGCCGAACGGCACCGCCTGCGCCGGGCCCGTCGTGTACGCGTGGAAGGACACGAAGTCCACGGGCACGTCGCGGCGCTCGACGAGCTCCGCGAACGGCTCCCACCACTCGTCGGCCCCGGGCGAGATCGCCGGGCCGCCCACCTGCAGCGACGCGTCGACGTCCTTGACCGCGCGTGCCGTCACCTCGTACAGCCGGAAGTACGCCTCCTGCGACGCGCCCTCCCAGAAGATGTCGAGGTTCGGCTCGTTCCACACCTCGATCGGCCACTGCCGCACCTCGTCGAGGCCGTAGCGGTCGATCGCGTGCCGCACCACGGCCTGCACGAGGGCGGCCCACTCGCCGTGGTCGCGCGGCGGGGTGACGTTGCCCTGCCACCAGAAGACCGTCTGGTCCCCTGACGCCAGCGCGGACGGCATGAACCCGAGCTCCAGGAACGGCCGGATGCCCAGCGCCAGCCACGAGTCCAGGACCTGGTCGACGTAGGTGAAGGAGTACCGGGTGCCGCGGTGGCCCGCCTCGTCGTAGGGGCGGTGGATGCCGACGTCGTCGGACAGCAGGCCATGGCCCCGGAGGTGACGGAAGCCGATCTCGCGCTGCACGACGGCGAGTGACTCCTGGTAGTCCTGCCGCAGCGCGAGGTTGAACCGTCCGGTGCCGACGCAGCGGCGCCAGGCGTCCGACAACGTGCCGGAGGTTTCGGTGGGGACGACGACGGTGGTCACGGGTGCGGCTCCTCCGGCGGTCTGGCGTGCCGAGACGGGGGCGGGACGGGGGGCGGGACGGCGGGGAGCGGCGCCGCCGGCGCGGGAGCACCGGCGGCGACGCCGCCGGGTCAGCCCTGGCGCTTCAGGGCGGTGTTGATCGTGTCGATGTACTGCTGGGAGCCCAGGCCCTCGATCTGGGCGACGTAGGCGTCCCAGTCGTCCAGCGACTTCTTGCCGGTGATGAACTCGGCGCTCGCCGCGGCCACGGCGTCCTTGATCTGGGTGTCCAGCAGCGTGTTCTGCTCCAGCTCCATCTCGTCGAGCCGCGCCGCGGGCGCCACCGGGAGCATCGTCTTGGAGTCGAGCACCGCGTTGGTCCAGTCCTTGATCTCGTCCGGCATCATGGCCTGGATGTACTGCTGCGAGGAGCCGTTGGCCAGCAGGAACACACCGTTGCTGTAACCGAAGTCCTTGTTCAGGAACGTCTTCGCGCCCGGGTTCATCGGGCCCCAGGTGATGTCGTCGTTCAGCACCGGGGTGCCGTCGGAGCCCGCGGAGTACGTCTCCCCCTCGACGCCGAACAGGGCGAACTCGATGCCCTGGTCGGAGAAGTACTGCCAGTCGACGTACTGCAGCAGCGCCTTGAAGTACGGCTTGTCGGCCGCGTCGGAGGAGATCATCACGCCCGAGGTGAACCGGCCCGACGGCAGGTTGTTGCCGGCGGGGCCGCCGGGGATGGTGAGCAGGCGGGTGTTGATCTTCTTGCCGGCGTCCTCGATCGCCGTCCGGTACGAGGTGAGCTCCTGCGTGTTGGCGGAGACCGCGGCGGACTTGCCGGTGACGAACTTCTGCTTGGCCTGGTCGTCGGACTGCGTGATCTCCGGGTCCATCGAGCCGTCGGCCACCCAGCCGTGCACCGTCTCCAGGAGCTGCTTGTACGCGTCGGTCGTGCCGGTGAGCTCGAACGTGCCGGCGCTCTCGTCGTAGTGCGCGTTGTTGTAGCCCCACCCCGCGGCGGTGTCGTAGTTGGGGGCCATGACGTTCAGCAGGGAGCCCAGCGGGTTCGGGTTCTCGTTCCAGCGGTCGGAGAACGCGTACTTGACGTCCGGGTTGGCTGCCTTGACCTTGGCGAGGTCGTCGCCGAACTCGTCCCAGGACTTCGGGTCCTCGGTGATCCCCGCCTTCTTCCACATGTCGTCGTTGATCATGATGGAGTACTGCACGTCGGGCTTCTCCCGCAGCCCGGGCAGCAGGTAGAACTTGCCGTCGTCCTGCCGCAGGTTGTCGAGGTCCTCCTGGAGGCCCCACTTCTCGATCTTGTCCGTGAAGTTCGGCATGTAGTCGAGGTAGTCGGACACCGGCAGGATCGCGCCGCCCGAGACGAACTGCGTCTCCTGGCCGGGGTACGTGACCGGCATGAGGTCGGAGGCCTCGCCGGAGCCGATCAGCAACGACTTCTTCTGGTCCCAGTCGGCCAGCGGGATGTCCGTGCGCTCGAAGGTGACGTTGCGGTCGGCATCGAGGTGCTGGAACACCGACCAGTCGTTCTTGACCGGGTAGTCGGGCATGTCGCGGTACATGAGGGAGAACTTCACCGGCTCGGTCGCCTTGAAGTCGGTGCCCACGGCGAAGTCGTCCATCGCGCCGACGGAGTGGTCGGCGTCGATGGACGCGGCGCCGCCGGACCCGCCGTCGCCGGAGTCGTCGTCGCCGCTGCTGCCGCAGGCGGCGAGGCCCAGGGTCAGCGCGGTCAGCGTCACGGCCGCCAGGGCCGCGCGCGTGCGGGTGCTCTTCATGGATTCTCCTCGGGTGACGAGCGTCGTCGCTCTACGGGATGAGTACGAAGGTGAGGCAGAGAAAGGGGTCGTCGGGGAGTCGTCGGGGCCCGCCGACACACGCGGCGCGGCTCAGCCCTTGACGGAGCCGAGCATCACGCCGGAGACGA
The DNA here is from genome assembly GCF_053608125.1 of Isoptericola sp. NPDC055063. Taxonomy (NCBI): domain Bacteria; kingdom Bacillati; phylum Actinomycetota; class Actinomycetes; order Micrococcales; family Promicromonosporaceae; genus Isoptericola; species Isoptericola sp. NPDC055063. The sequence goes on from NZ_JBSGUW010000004.1 coordinate 141,971, forward strand.
AGTACCTCTGGATGAAGGGGTAGAAGCAGACGATCGGCAGCACGGTGAGCAGCATCGTCACCGACTGGATGTTGGCGCCGATCTGCACCGTGTCCGCGCCCGCGATCCCCGCCGCCGGGTTCGACGCCGCGGCGATGAGGTTGCGGAGGTAGACCGTGACCGGGAAGAGCTCCTTCTGGTCCAGGTACAGGAAGGCGCTGAACCACGAGTTCCACAGGCTCACGGCGTAGAACAGGGTCATCGTCGCGAGCACCGCCTTGGACAGCGGCAGCACGATCCGGCCGAAGATCCCGTAGGTCGTGAGGCCGTCGATCGCCGCGGCCTCCTCGAGCTCGGCCGGGAAGTTCTCGAAGAACGACTTCATCACCAGCAGGTTGAACACGGAGATCGCGCCCGGCAGGACGATCGCCCACATGCTGTTGCGCATGCCCAGCACGTCCGAGACCAGGATGTAGTTCGGGATCAGGCCGCCGCTGAAGAACATCGTGAACACGGCGACGCCGATGAAGAAGTTCCGGCCCTTGAGGTTCTGCCGGCTCAGCGCGTAGGCGTACGGCGTCGTGAGCGCCATCGAGATGACCGTGCCCAGCACGGTGTAGACGACCGTGTTCATGTAGTTGGTCCAGAACATCGCGTCGTCCATGACGACCTTGAACGTCTCGAGGTTGAACCCGCGCGGGACGAGGTTCACCTCGCCCGCGGCGATGTATCCCTCCGACGAGAACGCCTTCGCCACGAGATTGACGAACGGGTACAGCATCACCGCGCAGACGATCACCAGGGCGACGACGTTCGTGACGCGGAAGGTCCGGTAACCGGTCGAGTCCTTGACGGTGGTCGGTTGGGCGCGGACCGCCGAGATGTCGGGGACGGTCGTGTCGGTCACCACAGCGAGGCTCCCACCAGACGGCGCGACGCATAGTTCGCGGAGAGGACGAGGGCGAGGCCGATGACGGCCTCGAAGAGGCCGATCGCCGTGGCGTAGGAGAACTGCGCGGACTGGATGCCGACGCGGTAGAGGTACGTCGAGATGACGTCGGCCGTGGAGTAGATCAGCGGGTTCTGGAGCAGGAGGACCTTCTCGAACCCGACCGCCATGAAGGAGCCGATGTTGAGGATGAGCAGCACCATCATCGTGGGGCGGATCCCCGGCAGGGTGATGTGCCAGGTCTGCTGCCACCGGTTCGCACCGTCGATGCGTGCGGCCTCGTAGAGCTGGTCGTCGACGGTCGTGAGGGCGGCGAGGTAGAGGATCGTGCCCCAGCCGACGGTCTGCCAGACCTCCGAGCTGACGTAGATCGAGCGGAACCAGTCCGGCTCCTGCATGAACGCGATCGCGTCCCCGCCGAAGGCCTGGACGATCTGGTTCACGGTGCCGCTCACGGACGTGAGCTGGAGCACCAGTCCGGCGACGATGACGATCGACATGAAGTGCGGGAGGTACGAGATCGTCTGGACGACCTTCTTGAACCGGCGCGACCGCAGCTCGTTGAGCATCAGCGCCAGCACGATCGGCAGGGGAAAGGTCACCAGCAGCGTGATCCCGCCGAGGATGACGGTGTTCCAGAACACCTGCCAGAACTGCTGGTTGTGGATGAACATGTCGAAGTAGTAGAAGCCGACCCACTCGTCACCGAGCGGGTTGCCGCCGGGGCGGAACCGGCGGAACGCGATGACGTTCCCGACCATCGGCACGTACTTGAACAGCAGGAACCACACCAGCGGCACCGCCACGAAGGTGTAGAGCCGCCAGTCCTTGCGGAGTGCCTGCGCCCAGCTGGTCCGCGGGGCCCGTCCGCCGACCGGCCGACGGGCCGGCCCCGCCGCCGGTGGCGGCTCCTCCGCCGGGCGACCGGTCGGCGGTGGCGCTGTCACCACCGCCCCTAGGTCCTGCGCCATGAGGTCCTCCTGTCGTCACGTCGTCGTGCGCCGAGGGAGCCCACCTCGTTGCGGGCCGCCCGATAGTTTCGTCGTCGAAAACGTTCTCCATCTGGCGCCAGACAGTAGGGCGACATCGTGGCGCGGGTCAAGCATCCTCGGGGTCACGGTTTGATGACAACGATGAAACGGCCGCCCGGGGTCGCGCCGGTCGCGGCAGAAAGCCAGCGATGTCAGGGGTTTTCACCGCGGGTTGCGGGTCCAGGCTGCGGGCCGACTTCGTCGGCGAGACCCCGGCCCCGGCGGGTCGGAAGCCGCCGTGCGCAGGCTAGGATCACTCCACGAAAGTTTCGGCTTTGCCACGCCGAGGCACATGCCCCCAGGACGGACGATGAGCAGCTCCACCCCCCGCGACGACGCCCCGACCATCGCGCAGATCGCCGACGACGTCGGCGTGTCCGTGCCGACCGTGTCCAAGGTGCTCAACGGCCGCGCGGACGTCTCGCCCGCCACCCGGTCCCGGGTGGAGGAGTCACTGCGCCGGCACGGGTACCGCCGACGCAAGGCCGCGACCCCCACGGAGGGCACGGGCCTCGTCGACCTGGTCTTCCACCGCCTGGGTTCGGCGTGGTCCACGGAGATCATCCGCGGCGTCGAGAGGGCCGCGGCACGGGCCCAGACCTCGGTCATCCTCTCCGAGCTCGACGGCGGGCACCGACCGCCGCAGGCATGGCTCGACGTCACGCTGGCCCGGCCGCCGGTCGGCGTCCTGCTCGTGGCCGCCCAGCTGACACCCACTCAGCGACGCCGGCTCAGCACCCGCGCGATCCCGTTCGTCGTCATCGACACCGACGGCGAGCCGCCGCCCGACGTCCCCAGCGTGGGCTCGGACAACTGGCAGGGCGGCCTCGCGGCCACCCGCCATCTCCTCGAGCTCGGGCATCGCCGCATCGGCGCCATCGGCGGCCCCGACGACATGCTGTGCAGCCGGGCAAGGATCGGCGGCTACCGCAGCGCGCTCGAGGAGGCGGGCGTCCCCTACGACGACACGATCGTGCGGTCGGGGAACTTCGAGGTGGCCGCCGGCTACCGCGCCGGGTGCGAGCTGCTCGACGCGCCGGACCGGCCCACCGCGATCTTCGCCGGGTCGGACATGCAGGCGATCGGCCTCCTGCGGGCGGCGCAGGAACGCGGCCTGTCGGTGCCTCGCGACCTGTCGATCGTCGGCTACGACGACCTACCGCTCTCCGAGTGGACGACGCCGTCGCTCACCACGGTGCACCAGCCGCTCGCCGAGATGGCTTCCGTCGCGACGCGCATGGTGCTGGAGCTCGCCGCGGGTGGCGATCCCGAGGTGCGCCGCGTCAACCTCGCCACCTCCCTCGTCGTCCGCGAGTCCACCGCTCCCCCGCCGAGGTAGTCGGGATCTCCGCGAGGTAGTCCGGATCTGGGACTACCTCGCGCAGATCGGAACTACCTCGCGGGGGCGGGAACTACCTCGCGGTCAGCGCTGGACGCGCGCGCTGCCGCCGCCGGCGAGCTTGGCGACCTCGGCGAGGGTGGCCGTGGTCGTGTCGCCGGGCGTCGTCATGGCGAGGGCGCCGTGCGCGGCGCCGTACTCCACGGCCTCCTGCAGGGAGCCGAGCTCCATGAGCCCGTAGGCCAGGCCGGAGGCGAAGGAGTCGCCGCCGCCCACGCGGTCGAAGATCTCCAGGTCCGCGCGGTGCGTGGCCTCGACGAAGCCCTCGGCGCGCGACCAGGCGATGGCGCCCCAGTCGTTCACCGAGGCGGACTTCACGCCGCGCAGCGTCGTGGCGATGACCTGGAAGGTCGGGTACGCCTCGGCGGCCGTGCCGATCATGGTGCGGAAGGCGCCGGTGTCGAGGTCGGTGAGGTTCTCGTCCACGCCCTCGACCTCGAAGCCGAGGGAGGCGGTGAAGTCCTCCTCGTTGCCGATCATCACGTCGACGTGGTGCGCCAGACGGCGGTTGACCTCGCGGGCGCGCTCGACCCCGCCGATGCCCTTCCACAGGGACGGGCGGAAGTTGAGGTCGTAGGACACGATCGTGCCGTGCTTCTTCGCCGCGGTCATCGCGGCCTCGGCGACGTCGGCGGCCGACTCGGACAGCGCCGCGAAGATGCCGCCGGTGTGCAGCCAGCGCACGCCGGAGCCGAACAGCGCGTCCCAGTCCACGTCCTCGGGCTTCATCTGCGAGACGGCGGTGTTGCCGCGGTCGCTCACGCCGACCGCGCCGCGCACGCCGAAGCCGCGCTCCGTGAAGTTGAGGCCGTTGCGCACGCTGCGGCCGATGCCGTCGTAGTCCCGCCACTGCACCCAGGAGGTGTCGAGGCCGCCGGTGAGCATGAAGTCCTCGACGAGGCGGCCCACCTCGTTGTCCGCGAGCGCCGTGACGATGGCGCCGCGCAGCCCGAACGCGCGGCGCAGGCCACGGGCCACGTTGTACTCGCCGCCGCCCTCCCAGACGTCGAACGAGCGGGTGGTGCGCACGCGCCGGTCGCCCGGGTCGAGGCGCAGCATGACCTCGCCGAGGGCGACGACGTCGTAGCGGCACTCGGCCGCGGGGCGGGTGGTCAGGGACGGGTTCGACATCAGGTCTCCTTGCGGGGTCTGGGGGCTCACGCCGGCTGCGCGAGGGCGACGGCCTCGGCGGTGCGGCGGGTGATCTCGGCCCAGTCGCCGGCGGCGACGAGCGCCTTCTCGACCATCCAGGACCCGCCGACGGCGAGCACGGGGGCGAGGCCGAGGTACTCGCCGAGGTTGGCGGCGCTCACGCCGCCCGTCGGCACGAAGCGCAGGCCGGGGAACGGCGCGGAGAACGCCTTGATCGCGGCAGGCCCGCCCACGACGGACGCGGGGAACAGCTTGACCACGTCGATGCCGAGGTCGAGCGCGGCCATGATCTCGCTGGGCGTGGCGACGCCGGGCAGCACGGGCACGCCGTGCTCCTGGGCGCGGCGCACGACGGCCGCCGACAGCCCGGGCGACACGATGTAGCGCGCCCCGGCGTCGACGACGGCGTCGACCTGGTCGACGGTGGTCACGGTGCCCGCGCCGACGACGACATCGGGCTGGGTGCGCGCGACGGCGCGGATGGCGTCGATGCCGCCCGCGGTGCGCAGGGTGATCTCGGCGACGGGGAGGCCGCCGGCGACGAGCGCGTCGGCGAGGCGGGCGCCCTCGTCGGCGCCGTCGACCACGACGACGGGCACGAGGCGGTGGGCGCCGAGCGCGGCGACGACGTCGCCGGCCGGGGTCGTGGGGGAAGACATCCTGGCTCCGTTTCGTTATGGTGAACGGACGTTGTTCACTACGGAACACCATAACGGATCGGCCCCCACCGCGGAAGGACACCCATGACCGCCCCCAGCCCGCTCGGCAGCGTCGACAAGGCGCTGCTCACCCTCGACGCGCTCGCACGCGCGGGCGCCGGCGGCGCGACCCTGGCCGACCTCGCCGCCGAGGTCGGCGCCAACAAGTCGACGCTGCACCGCACCCTGGCCGCCCTGCGGCACCGCGGGTACGCCGACCAGGGCCCCGACGGCGCGTACACGCTGGGCCCGGCGGTCCTGTCCCTCGGCGCGGCATACCTCGCCGAGGACAACCTGCCCGGCCTGCTGCGACCGGCGCTCGAGGCGCTGCGCGACGAGGTCGACGAGCTCGTGCACCTGGGCACCCTCGCCGGCCAGGAGGTGGTCTACCTCGACAAGGTGGAGCCGCAGCGCCCGCTGCGCGTGTGGTCCGCCGTCGGTCGGCGCATCCCGGCCGCGACCAGCGCCCTCGGGCGGGCGTTGCTCGCTGCCACCCCGGCGGCCGCCGCCGACGTCGAGCGGTTCGCCACCGACCGGGAGCCGGCCGCCCGCCTGCGCTCCGCCCTCGACGACGCCCGGGCCCGCGGCTACGCCACCGAGACCGAGGAGAACGAGCCCGGCATCGCGTGCGTCGCCGTCGCCCTCCTGCGCGGCGGGCGCCCCGTGGCGGCGGTCAGCATCACCGCGCCCGTCGAGCGCATGACCGGGCCCGCCCGCGACGCGCGGGTCGCCGCGCTGCGGGAGCTCCTGCCGTCCGTCCTCCCGACGGGCCTCACGGTCCCGTCCACGTAGTACCCGGTGACGGATCCCCGCCCGGAACGGTCACCGGTCCGACGGCGACGGCGCGGCGCGCGGGCGCGAAACTCGGGCACGATGGCGCCATGAGCCTGCGCACTCCTCGCGACATCCTGTTCATCGGCGGCTCCGGCGTGATCAGCGCCGCGAGCGTCGCCCGCGCCGTCCGCCTGGGCCACCGGGTCACGGTCCTCAACCGCGGCACGTCCACCGCGCGGCCGCTGCCGCCGGAGGTCGAGACCCTCGTCGCGGACGTGCACGACGACGACGCCGTCGACGCCGCGCCCGCGGGCCGCGACTTCGACGTCGTCGCGCAGTTCCTGGCGTTCGGGGCGGGCCACGTGGCGCACGACGTCGAGCGCTTCGCCGGGCGCACCGGGCAGTACGTCTTCATCTCCTCGGCCTCGGCGTACCAGACGCCGCCCGAGCGGCTCCCGGTCACGGAGTCCACGCCCCTGCGCAACCCGTTCTGGCAGTACTCGCGCGACAAGATCGCGTGCGAGGACGTGCTCGTGCGCGCATCGCGCGACCACGGCTTCCCCGCGACGATCGTGCGCCCGTCGCACACCTACGACCGCACGGGGCTGCCCACCCTGGGCGGTTGGACCGACGTCGCGCGGATGCGCGAGGGCCGCCCCGTCGTCGTGCACGGCGACGGCACCTCGCTGTGGACGTTGACGCACACGGAGGACTTCGCCGTCGGCTTCGTGGGCCTGCTGGGGCACCCGGGCGCGATCGGCGACACGTTCCAGATCATGGGGACGCACGCCCCCACGTGGGACCAGGTGTACCGCTGGCTCGCCGCGGCCGCCGGCGCCCCCGAGCCGGAGCTGGTGCACGTCGCGTCCGAGACGATCGCACGCGTGCTGCCCGACGCCGGGCCCGGACTCCTTGGCGACAAGGCGCACACGATGCTCTTCGACTGCGCCAAGGTGCAGGCCCTGGTCCCTGAGTTCGGCACGACGATCACGTACGACCAGGCCGCGGTCGAGCAGGTCGCGTGGCTGGACGCCCACCCGGAGGCCCGGCGCGTCGACGACGCCCTGGACGCCGCGTTCGACCGGCTCGTCGCCCACGCGCGCTCGGTCTGACACCTCGTCCGACGCCCGGCCGCCCCGGGCGGGCGGCGGACGCGCCCACGTACCCTGCCGGGGTGACCCGCTCCCCCGCCCCGCTCGTCCTGCTCGACCTCGACGGCACGCTCACCGACTCCGCGCCCGGCATCGTCGCGGGCATCCGGCACGCGTACGGCGCCCTCGGGCTGCCGGTGCCGGACGACGCCACGCTGCGCTCGTTCGTCGGCCCGCCGATCACCGCGTCGTTCCCCGAGCACGGCGTCCCCGTCGACCGGGTCGACGAGGCCGTGCGCGCGTACCGGGACGTCTTCGCGGCGGGCGGCATGTACGACAACCGGGTGTTCGACGGCATCCCCGAGGTGCTGCGCGCGCTGCGGGCGGCGGGGTGCACGCTGGCCGTCGCGACCTCCAAGCCCGAGGTCTACGCCAAGCCCATCTGCGACCGCTTCGGGCTCACGGAGCTGGTGGACGGCGTCTTCGGCGCGCCGCTCGACGAGGGCACGTCGACCAAGGCGGACGTCATCGCCAAGTCGCTCGCCGCGCTGGGCCGCACCTCCCCCGTGGACCCGGCCGACGGACCGGTCCTCATGGTCGGCGACCGCGAGCACGACGTCCACGGCGCCGCCGAGCACGGCATCCGCTGCCTCGGCGTCACCTGGGGCTACGCCGCGCCCGGCGAGCTGGAGCACGCCGGCGCCGCCGTGCTGGTCGACGACGTCGCCGACCTGGCGGACGCCGTCCTCTCCCGCCTGCGCTGACCCCGCGACCTGTCCGGGCCACGCGAACGTCTTCGTGGTCCTGGCCGTGACAAGTCCCGCCCCCCGACGAGTTGTCAGGGCCACGCGCAGGTAGAGGTGCACCTGGCCCTGACAGGTCGGGAGCCGGGTACGACGAAGGGCCCCGGATCCTGGTGGATCCGGGGCCCTCGTCGTCAGCCGTCAGGCCTTGCGGGTCAGCGCGTCACTCCGCGCCGGCCTGCATCTGGCCCGTCGGCGGCAGGTCGTGCACCGAGACGCCGGTGGGGGCGTCGAGCGCCGCCGTCGCGCCGACCGAGACCGGCCCGCGCTCGTGCTCGCCCTTCGGGACCCCGCGGAACGTGAACTCCCCGAGGATGCCCTCGCCCTCGCCGTCGACCAGCACGAGGTCGCCGGCCTTGAGCTCGCCGAACAGGATCTTCTCGGACAGGGTGTCCTCGATCTCCCGCTGGATGGCCCGCTTCAGTGGACGGGCGCCGAGCACCGGGTCGTAGCCCTTCTCCGCCAGCAGCGTCTTCGCGGCGGGGGTGAGCTCGATGCCCATGTCCCGGTCGCGCATCCGCTTGTTGAGCTTGGCGATCTCCAGGTCGACGATCTCGATGATCTCGTCCTGCGAGAGCTGCGGGAAGACCACCACGTCGTCGACGCGGTTGAGGAACTCCGGCCGGAAGTGCTGCTTGAGCTCCTCGTTGACCTTCGCCTTCATGCGCTCGTAGGAGGTCACCAGGTCGCCGCCGGCGTTGAAGCCGGTCTGCACGCCCTTGGCGATGTCCCGCGTGCCGAGGTTCGTGGTCATGATGATCACGGTGTTCTTGAAGTCGACCACCCGGCCCTGCGAGTCGGTCAGGCGACCGTCCTCGAGCACCTGCAGCAGCGAGTTGAAGATGTCCGCGTGGGCCTTCTCGACCTCGTCGAACAGGACCACCGAGAACGGCTTGCGACGCACCTTCTCCGTCAGCTGGCCGCCCTCGTCGTAGCCGACGTACCCGGGGGGCGAGCCGAACAGCCGCGACACGGTGTGCTTCTCCGAGAACTCGGACATGTCGAGCTGGATCAGCGCGTCCTCGTCCCCGAAGAGGAACTCGGCGAGCGCCTTGGCCAGCTCCGTCTTCCCGACGCCCGTGGGGCCGGCGAAGATGAACGAGCCACCGGGACGCTTCGGGTCCTTGAGGCCGGCACGCGTGCGACGGATCGCCTGGGACAGGGCCTTGATGGCGGTGTCCTGGCCGATGACGCGCTTGTGCAGCTCGTCCTCCATGTGCAGGAGCTTGGAGGACTCCTCCTCGGTGAGCTTGACGACCGGGATGCCGGTCGACATCGCCAGCACCTCGGCGATGAGCTCGTCGTCGACCTCCGCGACGGAGTCGAGGTCGCCCGACTTCCAGGCCTTCTCCTTGTCGGCGCGCTGGGCGGTGAGCTGCTTCTCCTTGTCCCGCAGCCCGGCGGCCTTCTCGAAGTCCTGCTCGTCGATCGCCGACTCCTTGTCGCGGCGCGCCTCGGCGATCTGCTCGTCGAGGGCCTTGAGCTCCGGCGGCGCCGTCATGCGACGGATCCGCAGGCGCGCGCCGGCCTCGTCGATCAGGTCGATCGCCTTGTCCGGCAGGTACCGGTCGTTGATGTACCGGTCGGCGAGCTGCGCGGCGGAGACCAGCGCGGAGTCCGTGATGGACACGCGGTGGTGCGCCTCGTAGCGGTCGCGCAGGCCCTTGAGGATCTCGATGGCGTGCTCGAGAGACGGCTCGTTGACCTGGATCGGCTGGAAGCGGCGCTCCAGGGCCGGGTCCTTCTCGACGTACTTGCGGTACTCGTCGAGCGTGGTCGCGCCGATGGTCTGCAGCTCGCCGCGGGCCAGCATCGGCTTGAGGATGCTCGCCGCGTCGATCGCGCCCTCGGCGGCGCCCGCCCCGACGAGCGTGTGGATCTCGTCGATGAACAGGATGATGTCGCCGCGGGTGCGGATCTCCTTGAGCACCTTCTTCAGGCGCTCCTCGAAGTCACCGCGGTAGCGGGAGCCCGCGACCAGGGCACCGAGGTCGAGCGTGTAGAGCTGCTTGTCCTTCAGCGTCTCGGGCACGTCGCCGCGCACGATGTCCTGGGCGAGGCCCTCGACGACGGCCGTCTTGCCGACGCCCGGCTCGCCGATCAGCACGGGGTTGTTCTTGGTGCGGCGGCTCAGCACCTGCATGACGCGCTCGATCTCCGTCGAGCGGCCGATGACCGGGTCGAGCTTGCCCTCGCGCGCGGCCTGGGTGAGGTTGCGGCCGAACTGGTCGAGGACGGCGGAGCCGGACGGCTGCCCCTCCTGCGGACCGCCGGCGGCCACGGGCTCCTTGCCCTGGTAGCCGCTCAGCAGCTGGATGACCTGCTGGCGCACCTTGTTCAGGTCGGCGCCCATCTTGGTGAGCACCTGCGCGGCGACGCCCTCGCCCTCGCGGATGAGGCCGAGCAGGATGTGCTCGGTGCCGATGTAGTTGTGGCCGAGCTGCAGCGCCTCGCGGAGCGACAGCTCCAGCACCTTCTTGGCGCGCGGCGTGAACGGGATGTGCCCGCTCGGGGCCTGCTGGCCCTCGCCGATGATCTCGGTGACCTGGGTGCGGACGCCGTCGAGCGAGATCCCCAGCGACTCCAGGGCCTTCGCGGCGACGCCCTCACCCTCGTGGATGAGACCGAGCAGGATGTGCTCGGTACCGATGTAGTTGTGGTTGAGCATCCTTGCCTCTTCCTGAGCAAGGACGACCACCCGACGGGCTCGGTCGGTGAATCTCTCGAACATGTGCTGCTCCCTCACGAGCGGCGTTACCTGCACCCCGTCGGAATGACGGCTACAGCCTGACCGCTACGACTCTATGCGCTCCCAACTCGCCGAAGCCCCTCGGTAAGCCCATGTTCGCCAGGGGCGTGACGGCGTGCCACGTTGCCAGCCGCGGGGGCAGCGGTCCACGCTCGGGGAAAGGCGGTCGTCGCCAACCAGGGGGTTACCGATGGACGAGATCGAGCAGCAGCCGGGGACGTCGGGAGGCACGGGCCCGCGGCCCTGGAACGGGGACGACGCCCGCCTGGCGCAGTTCTCCGGGGTCGTGGGCGAGGTCCGCGACCCCCTCACCTGGGGCCTCGACCTGGAGGACGAGTCCCTCACCGGCCTCGCCGACAGCGACGACCCGACGTGCGAGCGCTTCGTGCGCGCCTACCGGTCCTTCACCGGGGAGGCGCTCGAGGTCGAGACGCTCCGCACCCGCGTGCCGGACGACGACGTCGAGGACGTCGTGCGGGCCGCGTGCAGCGGCGCCCTCGCCGCCCCGCTCCACGCAGACATCGCCGCGCCCGTCGAGCCGGACCCCTCGGGCGCCGAGGGCGGGACCGCCGGCGGCACGCCCGACTTCGCCGACTCCTTCCAGGACTACCGCAGCGCCATGCGCGCCCTCGTCGCCGAGGTGGACGAGGCGCCCCTCGACGAGGGCACGTTCGCCGTCGACGGCGAGGACACCGCCTGCGTGCGCGTCACCGCCCGCGACACCACCGCCGTGTACGTGGCGGCGGCCGACCGCGCCCTCGTGATCACCGGCCCGGCGGACCTGGTCGACCGGGTGGAGGTCGTGACGCAGCAGGTGGACGACCTCCTGACCGGGAAGCCGCGGCGCCGCCGCGGCAGCGAGGACCCGCCGCCCGCGGGCGACTGAGCGGGCCGTCGTCGTGCGCCACCGGTCGCCGCCCGAGCCGCTGACGCTCGACGTGCCCAAGCCGCTCCTGCACCTGCTGTACCTGCGGGCGCTGTGGCGGCTCGGCGTCGCGCCCGACGTCCCGGCCGCGGTCGGTCAGCCGGCCGCCCTCCCCGGCACACCGCGGCCCCGCGAGGCCCTCGCGCCCGAGTGGGACGTCCGATGGACCGAGGCCCTCGCGTCGCTCGGCGGCGGCCCGCGGCCCGACCCGTGGTGGGTGACGCGGCCCGACGACGTCCCCGACCCGCACGTGGTGTCGGCCTGGGCGAGCGGGCACGCCGAGCGGATCGCCCGCGCCGAGGTCGAGGCGGTCGGCCACCGGGAGGCACCGCCGGAGGCCCTCGCCGGCGACGCCGCCACGGCCCTGCGCAGGGTCTTCGTCCTGCCCATCGCGACCGGCTACCTGCGCCGGCTCGCTCCCGGGACGGTCCTGGTCGCCGAGCAGACGCGGGCCGACCCGCGCGCGTACGCGGCGGCCCTCGCCGAGCCCCCCGCAGGTCCGGACGACCCGCCACGACGGCATCACGACGCCGGCGCGTGATCGATGTCCCGCCGCCCCGCCCTGACGCGGGGCGGGGCCCGACCTATCCTGCAGACCAGGGCGCGTCGTCCCGCGACGGGCGGCGCCACGCGACGAGAGAGTCGGGGTGACCGATGCGCGGCATCGTGGTCGGGGTGAACGGGTCGGCCGAGTCGGACGAGGCCCTGGACTGGGCGGTGGGCGAGGCCGCGTCGGCGGCCGTGCCCCTGACGGTGGTCATGGTGACCGCGGGTGCGGGCAAGGGGGCCAGCGCCGCCGCGCACGAGGTGGCGCTCGCGCCGGCGCGCGAGGAGGCGCAGGGCCTGCTCGACGCCGCCCGAGCCCGCACCGGGCTGGAGGTGGACGGCTCCGTCGTCGCACGCCCGGGGCCCGCGGCCGACGCCCTGCTCGAGCTCGGCGAGGACGCCGACATGCTGGTCCTCGGCCGGCGACGCCGGGGCCGCCTGGGCCGCGCGGTGCTGGGCTCGGTCTCCACGACCGTCGTCGAGCACGCCCGCGTGCCCGTCACCGTGGTGCGCCACGGCGACCCGGACGGCGAGCCCGACGACGCGGCCGCTGCGGACGGCCAGGCGCCGCGCATCGTCGTCGGCGTGGACACGTCCGCCCCGAGCGTGGCCGCGCTGCGGCACGCGTGCGAGGTCGCGGGCCGCACGGGCGCGTCGGTCGAGGCGATCTTCGCCTGGCAGATCACCACGCTGGCCCCGCTGCCCGGGTCCTGGGGTTGGGCGCCGCCCATCGAGGACTACGAGAAGTTCGCCACCGACTCCCTCGCCGAGGCGGTCCGCGCCGCCGGGTCGACGCTGCCGCCCGAGCGCCTCGTGCGCCGCATCGCGCACGGGCAGGCGGCCAAGCAGCTCGTGCTCGCGGCCCAGGGCGCCGATCGGCTCGTCGTCGGGGCGCGCGGCCTCGGCGGCTTCGACCGGCTGCTGCTCGGCTCCGTCAGCCGCCAGGTGCTCGACTTCGGCCCCTGCCCCGTCACCGTGGTGCGCGGCTGACGCCCGCCGCCGTCAGGCGAGCGCCTGGTCGAGGTCCGCGACCAGGTCCTCCACGTCCTCGATCCCGACCGAGAGGCGCACCAGGTCGTCCGGGACCTCGAGCGACGTCCCGGCGACCGAGCCGTGCGTCATCCGGCCGGGGTGCTCGACGAGGGACTCCACGCCGCCGAGCGACTCGGCGAGCGTGAAGACCCGCGTCCGCGCGCACACGTCGAGCGCCCTCGCCTCGCTGCCCGCCCGGAACGAGACCATGCCGCCGAAGCCGCGCATCTGACGGGCGGCGACCTCGTGGCCCGGGTGGGACGCGAGGCCCGGGTAGATCACCGCGGCCACCGCGGGGTGCCCGGCGAGGAAGTCCGCGACCGCGGCCGCGTTCGCCTGGTGGCGGTCCATGCGCACGGCGAGCGTCTTGAGCCCACGCAGCGTGAGCCAGGCGTCGAACGGGCCCGCGACGGCGCCCGAGGAGTTCTGGTGGAAGCCGACGGCGCCGGCGACGTCCGTGCCCCCCGCGGGCGACTCGAGGCCGCCCGGCAGCACCGCGCCCGCCCCGACGACGAGCGCTCCCCCGACGACGTCACTGTGCCCGCCGATGTACTTGGTCGTCGAGTGCACGACGACGTCGGCGCCGAGCGCGAGCGGCTGCTGCAGGTACGGGGTGGCGAACGTGTTGTCGACGACGAGGAGGGCACCGGCCTCGCGCGCGACGCCCGCGAGCGCCGCCAGGTCGCTGACGCCGAGGAGCGGGTTGGTGGGCGTCTCGACCCACAGCACCCGGGTCTCGGGCCGCACCGCGGCACGGACGGCGGCGACGTCGGTGAGGTCGACCGGCGTGTGCTCGATCCCCCACGGGCCGAACACCCGGGCGACCAGCCGGTAGGTGCCGCCGTACGCGTCGTCGGGCACCACCACGTGGTCCCCCGGGCGCAGCACCGCGCGCAGCAGCGTGTCCTCGGCGGCCAGGCCCGAGGCGAACGCGAACCCGCGGGCGGGCACGTCGAGCCCGCCCGACTCCGCCGCGGCGAGGGCTTCCTCGAGCGCGGTCCGCGTGGGGTTGGCCGACCGGGAGTACTCGTACCCGCCGCGCAGGCCGCCCACGCCGTCCTGCTTGTAGGTGGAGACCTGGTGGATGGGCGGCACCACGGCGCCGGTGGTCGGGTCCGGGTCCTGGCCGGCGTGGATCGCGCGCGTCGAGAAGCCCGTCGTGGTCCAGTCGGGGTGCTCGCCGCCGTGCTCGCTCGTCGTGGTCACCCGGCCAGCGTACGCACGGGCGCGGTCACCGGCCCGCGACGAACCCGAGGAGGTCGTGCCGGGTGAGGACGCCGACCGGGTCGCCGTCCTCGACGACCAGCAGCGCGTCGTCGTCGTGCAGCGCGGCGCGCACGGCCTCGACGCCCTCGCCGGCGCCGATGAGCGGGAAGCGCGGCTGCATGTGCGCGTCGACGCGGTCCGCGAGGCCCGCGCGGCCGGCGAACACGGCGTCGAGCAGCGCGCGCTCGCTCACCGCGCCCGCCACCTCGCCGATCTTCACCGGCGGTTCGGCCCCGACCACGGGCATCTGCGAGACGCCGTACTCGCGGAGGATCTCGATCGCGTCGCGCACCGTCTCGCTCGGGTGCGTGTGCACGAGGTCGGGCAGGCGGCCGTCCTTCGCGCGCAGGATGTCGCCGGCGGTCACGCCCTGCTCGTCGGGCAGGAAGCCGTACGAGCGCATCCACGTGTCGGAGAAGATCTTCGAGAGGTACCCGCGCCCCCCGTCGGGCAGCAGCACGACGATCACGGCGCGCGCCGCCGCGGCCGCGTCCTCGTCCTCGAGCCGCCGCGCGAGGCGCAGCGCCGCCTGGACCGCCATCCCGCACGACCCGCCCACCAGCAGGCCCTCCTCACGGGCCAGCCGCCGGGTCATGGCGAACGAGTCCGCGTCGGTCACGGCGATGACCTCGTCCGGCACCCGCGGGTCGTAGGCCGCGGGCCAGAAGTCCTCCCCCACGCCCTCGACGAGGTACGGACGCCCGTCGCCGCCGGAGTAGACCGACCCGGCGGGGTCGGCGCCGACGACGCGCACCCGCCCGCCGTCGGCGGCCGCGCGGTCCGCGGAGACCTCCTTGAGGTAGCGGCCCGTGCCGGTGATCGTGCCGCCGGTGCCGACACCCGCGACGAAGTGCGTCACGCGGCCGTCCGTGTCCGCCCACACCTCGGGGCCGGTGGACTCGTAGTGCGACCGGGGCCCGTTCGGGTTGGCGTACTGGTCGGGCTTCCACGCGCCGGGGATCTCCGCGACCAGCCGGTCGGAGACCGAGTAGTACGAGTCGGGGTGGTCGGGCGGCACGGCGGTGGGCGTCACGACGACGCGCGCGCCGTAGGCGCGCAGCACGTCCCGCTTGTCCTCGCTCACCTTGTCCGGGCAGACGAACACGCAGTCGTAGCCCTTGCGCTGCGCGACGAGGGCGAGGCCCACGCCCGTGTTGCCCGACGTCGGCTCGACGATCGTGCCGCCCGGCCGCAGCGCGCCCGAGGCCTCGGCCGCCTCGATCATCTTCAGCGCGATGCGGTCCTTGACCGAGCCGCCGGGGTTCACGTACTCGACCTTAGCGAGGATCGTCGCGCTCAGGCCCTCCGTGACACGGGTCAGCCGGACGAGCGGGGTGTGCCCGACGAGCTCGGAGATGTGCTCCGCGTATCTCATGTCCCGATCATGCCCCCGTCCGACGGCGCCGCCAGCGGCGGGCGCTCACCAGCGGTCGCGCGTCGTGCCGCGGAACGCGAACACCAGCACCCGCACCGCGAGCACCGTCCCGACGAACGCGAGCGCCGCGCCGAGCACGCTGAACCACGACACCTCGGGCGCGAGCATCGGGCCCCCGTCGGCGACGAACAGGACGACGGCGCCGACCACCGCGCCCACGGCGACGAGCGTCATGATCACCTGCTGCACCAGCCCGGACAGGAACGCGCGGTCGGCGGGGTCGGAGAACGCGCGGACGGTGACGGTGAAGCGTCCCTCCTCGAGGTCGCGCAGCAGGCCGGTCACGCGCCGGGGCAGGCGCTCCAGCTCGGGCGCGAACCCGAGGAGCTGCTGGGTGGCCTTGCGCCGCACGGTCGCCGGCGTCACCAGGCGGTTGAGCAGCGGCTGACCCTGGGCGCGGGCCGCGGCGACGAGGTCGTAGCCGGGGCACAGCAGGTCGAGCGTGCCCTCCAGCGACGCGAAGGTACGGAACGCCGCGGCGACCTGCGGCGGCACCGCGATGCCCGCCGACGTGACCAGCCGCACGAGCGCCGCGAACACGGCCCCGGCGCCGGCGCCCGCGCGGAACCGCAGCACCAGCTGCCCCACCTCCCGCTCCAGCCGACGCGCGTCGAGCCCGGCGGGCGCGTCGAGCAGCTCCAGCAGGGCGTCGGTCGCGGCGATGGCGTCGTCGCCCTCGATCGCGAGCAGCAGCGCGCCGAGGGCGATCCGCTCGGGCTCGCCGAGGCGGCCCACCGAGCCCATGTCGAGCAGCGCCAGGCCGCCGTCGGCCGTGACGAGCACGTTGCCGGGGTGCAGGTCGGCGTGAAAGGTGCCGGCCACCAGGAGCTGTTCGAGCGCGGCCCGCAGCATCCGGTCGGCGAGGTCAGTGCGGGTCGCGTCGTCGAGCGCGGCCAGGAGGTCCTGCGCCCGGCCCACGGGGACGCCGTCGAGCCGCTCCAGGACCAGCAGCGTGTCCCCCGACGGCCCGTCGACCACCTGCGGCACCACGACCAGCGGGCCCGACGACGCACCGTCGTGCGTCACGACGTCGAGCGCGGCGCGCAGTGCCCGCGTGTTCTCCGCCTCGACCGCGTAGTCCAGCTCCTCGCGCAGCGAGGCGGCGAACCCGTCGGCCAGCGCGACGACGCCGAGCGAGCGGCCCCACGCCGTGTCCCGTTCCACGCGGCGCGCGAGGCGGCCCAGGATGGCGAGGTCCACGGCCACCTGCTCGCGCGCGCCGGGACGCTGCACCTTGACCACGACCTCGCGGCCGTCGAGCAGCCGCGCGGCGTGCACCTGCCCGACGGACGCGGAAGCCAGCGGCTGGGGGTCGAACGCGGCGAACACCTCGGCCACCGGCCGGCCGAGCCCAGCCTCCACCAGCGGTTCCACCTGCTCCCACGGCGCGGGCGGGACGTCGCTCTGCAGCGTCGCGAGCGTCTCGGTGATCGCGTCGGGCAGCAGGTCGCGGCGGGTGGAGAGCATCTGACCGAACTTCACGAAGGTGACGCCCGCGTCGGTGAGGGTGTCGCGCAGCCCGAGCGCGAGCCGGTGCAGGTCCGACCGCGACGCCGTCCCGCCGTCGGCGCCGCGCGTGCGACGGAAGGCGCCCCCGAGCCCGTGCCGCACGGCGATCGTCACGACCTGCGCGTACCGGCGCGTCTCGCGGCGCCCCTGCCGCAGCCGCCGCACCGCGCGCCACGGCGTGGGCAACGTGCCGGTGGGCACCAGCAGCTCCAGGACGAGGAGCACGCACAGCCCCAACACGAACGCCCACGCGAACACGACGACGATCGCGACGAACGCGACCCCCGGGTCCACGGCCAGCACGCCGTCGTCGTCCCACCACCCGGCGGCGCGCAGCCCGCCGGTCAGCGCGGCGGACGCCCCCGTGATCGCGACGAGCGAGACCAGCGCCGCGCGGATCCAGCCCACCGGCGCGCCCATCACGCGCCGCGCCGTCCACGCCAGCAGCGCCAGCATCGCCACCGTCGACACGAACGCGAAGAACCCGCCGACCACCCCGCCTACCGCGTCCATGCCCGCTCCATGGCGCCCACTCTTCCCGACGCGACCCTCCGCCGTCGTGGGGGAAAAAAGGAGGGGGGGGGGGGGGAGGCGTCCGGAGGGAAGGGGAGGGGCGGGCGGGGGTGGGTCTGTGGGGCGGAGGG
>NZ_JBSGUW010000004.1:159962-184241 GCF_053608125.1 Isoptericola sp. NPDC055063
GTGGACACAGGGTGTGTTGCCGCCCTCTGCACCCTCGAAACAGGCCCCCCCCCTCTTGTTCGGCGCTGCTGACGGGTCAGGCGCGCGTGGCCCAGGCGGCGAGCGTGAGGGCGACGGCGTCCTCGGCGAGGGCGGCGGGCAGGTCGGGCCAGCCTCGCCGGGCGACGGCGGCCCGCCAGGCGGCGCCACCGCCGGTACCGGCGACGGCACCGACGGCGCCCGCGAGCCCGGCCGCGACGGTGGAGGCGGCGGTGGCGTGGTGCCGGACGGCGAGCAGCAGCCCGCCCGCGGCGCCGCTCCCGGCGCGGACGTCGGGACCGGACGCGTCCAGGCGGCTGGGTGTGGCGGGCAGCTTGTCCCCGACGAGCTCCCCGGCGACGGCGAGCCCCGCGACCAGCCGCAGCACGCTCGCGGGCCGGCGCAGGCCGTGCGTGGGATGCCGGTGCGCGGGGGCCGGGCCGAGCAGCGGTGCGGCGACGCCGAGCGTCGCGCGGGACCCGGCGGCCACGCCCAGGGCGAGGGCCCGGACGACGAGCGGTGCGGTCATGCGCCCACTGTGGCACCGCCGACCACGCGCCGCGCGTCCTCCGCCCGGGACGCCGAACAGGCAGTTGACACCGTGATGGTGCTCCGCAGAGCGCCATCACGGTGTCAACTGCCTGTTCGGCGAGGGGCGGGTGCCGGCGGTCGTCACGCATGAGGAGGCTTGCGCAGCGAGTCCCGGGCCCGGGGCTCGGCGCTCCCGGGCGCCGCGGTGGTGGTGGTCATCGGAAGGCTCCGTCGGCGGGGAGGACCTCGGTGGAGGTGGGGGTCGGGCGGGTGTCGGCGACGGGCGTGCCCCACACGGGGTGGCCGTCTGCGTCGAAGGGCAGCACCTGCGCGCGGGCGTGCCGGTTGGGGTCGCGCAGCGGGTCGCCGACGATCTCCGTGTAGGTCCGCGCGTGGTAGACGAGGACGGCGTCGCCGTCGGGCGTCTCCGTGAACGAGTTGTGGCCGGGGCCGTACTGGCCGGCGGCGGGGTCGGACACGAAGACGGGCTCGGGGCTCTTGGTCCACGACGCGGGGTCGAGGAGGTCTGCGCCGGCGTCGGCGGTGAGCAGGCCCATCGCGTAGTCGATGCCGGTGGCGGCGCCCGAGTAGGTGAGGAAGACGCGGCCGTGGCGCACGAGGACGGACGGGCCCTCGTTGACCCAGAAGCCCCGGGTCTCCCAGTCGAGCTCGGGGTGCGTGAGCTCGACGGCGGGCGTCGCGAGAGTCCACGGGTTCGCCATGCGGGCGATGTACAGGTTGGAGTGCCCCTTGACCTCCGGGTGCTGCTGCGCCCAGACGAGGTACTGCGCGCCCTCGTGCACGAAGCTCGTGGCGTCCAGCGCGAACGACTCCCAGCCGGTGTCGACCTGGCCGCGGTCGGTCCACTCGCCGTCGAACGGGTCGTCGGCGGAGTTCTCGAGGACGAAGACGCGGTGGTTGAAGGTGTCGTCGGTGCCCGGCACGTCCGTGGTGACGGACTCGTCCGGCGCGGCCGCGAAGTAGACGTACCACCTCCCGTCGACCCGGTGGATCTCGGGCGCCCAGATCAGGTGCGACTGCGGCCCCTCGGCGTGCCGCTCCCAGATGGTGACCTCGTCGGCGGCCTGCAGGTCCTCGAGCCGCTCGGCGCGGCGCAGCACGATGCGGTCGTACTGCGGGTGGGAACCGGTGAAGTAGTAGGCGCCCCGGTGCCGGAGCACGCATGGGTCGGCGCGCTGCAGCACGATCGGGTTGACCGTGACCTGGTCCGTCATGGGCTGTCTCATCCTCCGGTGTCCTGCACTGGTCCGGCGTCGTCTCAGCGGCGCTGCTCCGAAGAAATGTAAACGATGTAAATGGCCCGCGCGGTGACGTCCGCGACGGCCGCCGGAGGATCGGCGCCAGGACCTGCGCGGGGGCGACGGTGGTGTGACGAGGCCCACTTCCGGCGGGCGCCGTCGGGCACCCTCGGTCGCGTCAGGGCGTGACGACGAGCCCCAGCGCCTCGGCCAGCACCACCGCCTGGGCGGGGTCGACGACGGCGCCCGCCAGCCGCGCCGCGCGCGGGTCCAGCGCGGACAGGTCGCTGCCGCGCAGGACGGCGCCGCTCAGGTCGACGTCGGTCAGCTCGGCGCCCGACAGGTCGACGCCCAGCACCGACGCCCCGGACAGGCGCGCGCCGTCGAGGTCGGCCTCGCGCATCCGCAGGTTCTCGAGGTGCACGCCCGCGAGCGCCGCCCGCCGCAGCGTCACGAACGACCAGTCGCCGCGCTCCGCGTGCAGCAGGTCGAAGCGGCAGTCGTCGAAGCGCGAGCCGACCAGCTTGCAGCGCCCGAACCGCGCGTCGAACAGGTTGGCGCGGCTGAACGCGCACCCGATGAACGCGCACTCCGTCCACACCGAGGCGTTGAACCGCACCCCGCGGAACGTGCACTGGTCGAACGTCGCGCCGGTGGCCGTCGCCTCGGTGAGGTCCACGTCGACCAGCTCCACCTCCTGGAGCGCCAGCCCGGACAGGTCCCGCCCGTACCAGTCCTCGCCGCGCACGGTGCTCCCGGGCTCGATGCTGCCGGGCTCGATGCTGTCGGGCTCGATGCCGTCCCGCTCGACCTCGTTCATGCCCGCACGCTAGCCGCCGCCGGCGACACCCCCGCGAGGTAGTTCAGATCTCCGCGAGGTAGTCCGGATCCCCGCGAGGTAGTTCGTACATCTCAGGCATTGCGGGCAATCCTCTGCCCTTCGCGAACTACCTCGTGAGATTGCGGACTATCTCGCGAGAAGGGGAACTACCTCGCGGAGGTCTGAACTACCTCGCGGGGCTCGGGTGACACTGGACCCGTGCCCTCCACGACGACGCCCCGAGGCCTGATCCTCACCCCCGGCGCGGGCGCGAGCCGCGACCACCACACGCTGGTCGCGGTGGAGCGCCGGCTGGCCGACCTCGACCCGCCGCTGCCGACCGAGCGGGTCGACTTCCCGTACCGGTTGGCGGGCAAGCGGATGCCGGACCGCCCGCCGGTCGCGGTCGCGCACCTGCGCGCGGAGGCGGAGCGGCTCGCCGCCGCGCTCGGCGCCGGCACGGACGCGCTGCTGCTGGGCGGCCGGTCGTACGGCGGCCGGATGTGCTCGATGGCGGTGGCCGAGGGCCTGCCGTCCGCGGGCCTGGTGCTGCTGAGCTACCCGCTGCACCCGCCGGGCAAGCCCGAGAAGCTGCGGGTCGAGCACTTCCCGCAGCTCGACGTGCCGGTGCTGTTCGTCTCCGGCGACCGCGACCCCTTCGGCACGCCGGCGGAGCTGGCCGAGCACGCGGCGGCGGTCCCCGGCCCCGTCACGACGGTCACCCTCCCCGGTGCCCACGACGTGCGCGGCAAGGACGACGAGGTCGCGGCCGCCGTCGCGGACTGGGTCCGCACGCTCTGAGCCCTCGGTCGCGAGCCTCGACCAGGGATCGAGCGTGGCTCAGCGGCCGCCGGCGGGACGGTCCGGGTACTCGGCGGGCTTCTTGCCCAGCTCGACGGCGAGCTCGCGGCGGCCGGCGACGATGCCCGGGCGCTCCTCGTCGCGCTGGCGCAGGGCGTCGGCCTGCAGCTCGGGCGACAGGTGGTCCCAGTAGAGGGTGCCGTCCAGGTGCTGCGACTCGTGGATGAAGGCGCGGGCCAGGAACCCGCTGCCCGACAGCTGCACGGGGCCGCCGTGCTGGTCGACGCCGCGGACGGTGGCGGCGCCGGGCCGCTCGAGCGGCTCGTAGGCGCCGGGCACGGACAGGCAGCCCTCGTCCTCGGTCTCGGGCTCGGCGTCGAGGTCCATCTCGAGCACCGGGTTCACGACGTGCCCCACGTGCCGGTCGCCCCGCTCGTCGGTGACGTCGTAGACGAACAGCCGGATCCCGACGCCCACCTGCGGAGCGGCGAGGCCCACTCCCTCGGCGTTCTCCATCGTGGCGAACATGTCGTCGATCAGGCGGGCGAGCTCCGGGGTGGAGAACTCCTCGACCGTGGCGGCGGGGGTGTGCAGCACGGGCTCGCCGATCTCGGTGATCCGCAGCACGCGTCCGCGCGCGGCCTCCGGCGCCTGGGCCGGGTACGGGTCCACCGGCTCGCCCAGCAGGTACGTGGTGGGCCGACGACGACCGAAGCTCCAAGCCATGCGGCAAGCCTAGGCGAGCAGGACGGGCACCCGCGCCCGGGTCACGTCCCGGCGGGCGGGGCGGGCGGGGCGTCCGCCGGTCGGCGAGCATTCGCCAGGCGCGCCATCCTGACCGTGCCCCCTCGTCGAACGCCCGGAGGAGCTCGTGGCCCGTCCCCCGACCGACCGCCCCGGCGGGGGCCGCTGGGTCCCCGACGGCACGCCCGGCATCGACGCCCTCGCGCGCGCGGCGCACCGGTGCCGAGGCTGCGAGCTCTGGCACGACACCACCCAGGTGGTGTTCTCCTCCGGGCCTGCGGACGCCGCCCTCGCGCTGGTCGGCGAGCAGCCCGGCGACCAGGAGGACCGCGAGGGCGAGCCCTTCGTCGGACCAGCCGGGAGGGTGCTCGACGACGCGCTCGAGGCCGCGGGCCTCGACGCCGGAGCCGTCTACCTGACGAACGCGGTGAAGCACTTCCGGTACGTCGAGCTGCCCGAGCGCGGGCGGCGGCGGCTGCACAAGACCCCTGGCGTCGCACACGTCCGCGCCTGTCTGCCGTGGCTCGAGGCCGAGCTGGCCGTCGTCCGACCGCGGGTCGCCGTCGCCCTGGGGGCCACCGCGGCGCGGGCGCTGCTCGGGCGACCGGCCCGGATCGGCGAGCTGCGGGGCCGCGTGCTGGACGCCCCGGAGGACGGCTCCTCGGGCGGCGCGGCCGTCGTCGTGACGACGCACCCGTCGGCCCTGCTGCGGCTGCGCGACCGATCCGGCTGGGACGACGCCTTCGGCTCCCTGGTCGTCGACCTCACCACCGCCGCGCGCGCCGCGCACGTCGCCTGACCCTGCCCGCCCGGGGCTCCCCTGAGGGGCAAGTCATACCGCAGGGGGACCCGACCCGACGACGAATCCGCTCGTGGTCCGACGCGCCCCGCCCGCGCCCGGCGCGAAGGTAGGTGGCATGACACCTCTGCTGAGCGCTCGCGGCCTGACGATGCGGTACCCCGGCGGGGTCACCCCCGCCCTGGACGGCGTGGACCTCGACATCGCCCAGGGCGAGTCCGTGGCGATCATGGGCGCCTCCGGCTCCGGCAAGACGACGCTGCTGCACTGCCTCGCCGGCATCCTGCGCCCCACGTCGGGATCGGTGACGTTCGCGTCGGCGGGCGGGCCGGTGCGCGTCGAGTCGCTGGACGACGCCGAGCGGTCCCGGCTGCGGCGCGAGGAGCTCGGCTTCGTCTTCCAGCAGGGCCTCCTGCTCGACGAGCTGACGGCGCTGGAGAACGTGGCCGTCGCCCGGATGCTCGCGGGCGTGCCGCGCGGGCAGGCGGAGGCGGAGGCGGCGCAGTGGCTGCAGCACCTCGGCCTCGCGGGCCTGGAGCAGCGGCGCCTCGGCGAGCTGTCCGGCGGGCAGGCGCAGCGCGTCGCCATCGCGCGCGCCCAGGTCACCGGGGCCCGGCTGATCTTCGCCGACGAGCCGACCGGCGCGCTGGACTCCGCCACCTCCGTCGAGGTCCTCGACCTGCTCCTCTCCGCGACCGCCCAGGGCCGCACGCTCGTCGTCGTCACGCACGACGCCGACGTCGCGCGCCGCTGCGCCCGCACCGTCGTGCTGCGCGACGGCCGTGTCGTCTCGGACACGGCCGCCGCCGCCGCGACCAACGCAGCAACCACCGCCGAGGCCGCGCGATGACCATCACCGTGCCCCCGTCCGTCCCCGGCGCGCGAGCCACCGGCCCGCTGACCACCGCGCTCCGGCTCGCCCCGCTGTTCCGGCGGCGCGACGGCGACCGGCTCGCCACCGCCCTGCCCGTGGCCGCGTTCGGCGTGGTCACCGCCCTGCTGCTCGTGGTCCTGGGCGGGGCGCAGGCCTTCTTCCGCTGGGACGACGACCTGGCCTCCACCTACGAGTCGCTCGCCGTCATCGCGGTCGTGCTGCTCCTCGTGCCGCTCGCGACCGTCGGCGCGTCGGCCGCCCGGCTCGCCGCCCGCCGCCGCGACGAGCGGCTCGCGTCCCTGCGCCTGCTCGGCGCCACCACCGGCACCATCACCGCGCTCACCGTGCTCGAGGCGGCCGTCACCGCGCTGCTCGGCGCCGTCGTCGGCGTCGTGCTGTACGCGGTGCTCGCGCCGCTCGTGGGGCTGCTGCACTTCCGCGGCGAAGCCCTCGGCGCGCAGATGTGGGTGCCGTGGTGGTGGCTGCCGCTCGCCGTGCTCGGCGTGACGCTGCTGGCCGCCGCGAGCGCCGTCGTCGGGCTGCGGGCCGTCGTCGTGACGCCGCTGGGCGTGCGCACGCGGCAGCGGCCGGGCACCGCGCACTGGGTGCGCGTGGTGATCGCCGTGGGCGTGCTCCTGGCCGGCCTCCTGCTCATGCAGATGCTGGGCGCGCTCGGGGAGATGGGCGGCATCGTCGCGATCATCGGCACGATGGCGGCGATCTTCGGCGGCATGCTGCTGGCCCTGGACGCCCTGGGCCCGTGGTTCGTGCGGGTGCGCGCCCGTCGGCAGGTGCGCAAGGCCCAGACCGTGCCCCGGCTGCTCGCCGCCCGCATGATCCTCGAGGACCCGAAGGTCGCGTGGCGTCAGGTCAGCGGCGTCGCGATGACCAGCTTCGTCGGTGTCTTCGGCGCCGTCGGCCTCGCCATGACCTCCATGACGTCGACCGAGGGCATGGATGCCGACGAGCGCTGGCTCATGCAGGACGTCTCGACCGGCGTCCTCGTCACCGTGGCGGTGTCGTTCCTCATGGTCGCGTGCTCGGTGGGCATCAACCAGGCGGCCTCGACCCTCGACCGCGCGGCCGTGCACGTCTCGCTCGACCGGCTCGGCATGCCGCGCTCGGTGATGACCGAGGCGTCCCGGCGTGCCGTGATGTCGGCGCTGTGGATGGTGGCGGGCGGCTCGGCGCTGTGCGCGGCGGTGCTGATGTTCCCGCTGGTCGGGATGGCGGTCTTCGTCAACCCGGTCGCGATCGCCACCGCGCTGGCCGTGTTCGCGCTCGGGTTCCTCGCCGTCCGCGGCGCCGCGGCCCTCGCCGCCCGCCTCGTGCCGGGCATCCTCGCCCGGCCCGAGCGCGCGCTCTGAGCCGGCCGGCCCCGGGCGCTCAGGCGCCGCCGTCGGTCTTCTTGCCGGTCTCGCGCTCCCAGGCGTCGAGCTGCTGGGTGAGCGCCCGCGCCAGCTCGAACACCTGCTGCGGGGGGATCCGTACGCGCGACACCACCTTCCCCGGCACCACGCGGCCGGTGACCGCCCCCGTGTCGGGGTCGGTCACCGGCTGCGGCGGCTTCGTGGCCGCGACGAAGTCGATGACGAACGACGTCGACGTGTGCCACAGCGACGCGAAGTCCGCGGGCACACCGCCCTCCAGCTCCGTGGGGACGTCGATCTGGAACTTCACCTCGTTGCCGGCCATGCCGCCACTGTGACCCACGGCGGCCCTGCTGCACCAGCGGCGCGCCCCGGGCGCGGGCCCGGGCGCGCCGCCGCTCACGACGCCGGCTGCCCGCTCGCCCCGTCTGCCCGGAACCGGCCGAGTTCCGCGCGCGCGAACGCCACCCGCTCCGTCTCCCGCCCCTGCGCCGTGCCCAATGCGTCGGCGAGGTCCTTCGCCGCCTCGAGACGGTGCCCTCGACGACGCCGGTCGCGCAGCCCGCCCCCGCGCCGGTACGCGCGCCGCTGCTTCCACGCGCCCGCGAGGGCGTCCGCCTCGTCGGCGGTGAGCGTGCCGTCGTCGACCTCGGGCGCCATGAGGTCGCGCATGGCCGCCCGCTCCGGGCCGACGACCACATGGAAGACGAGCAGGACGATCACGATCGCGACGACGACCTGCAGCGCCAGCAGCGCAGGGATGAACGCCCCTCCACCCGCCAGCGCCGCGGTGCTGTCCCACGCCCAGTGCAACGCCATCGCGACCAGGCAGAGCAGGAGCCCGCGCCCGACGCGGCGCCGCTGCGCGACGGTGCCCACGAGGTAGACCACCCCGGCCCCGAAGATCGCCGAGTAGAGGATGTGCGACGTGAACCCGGTGCCGAGCCGGAGCAGCACGGTGTGCAGGCTGGAGCCGACGGGGTCGACGCCGAAGCCGTCAGGGGCGGAGTTCAACGCGTAGAGGATGTCTTCGAGGATCTCGAACCCGAGGCCGACGAACGCCCCGATGACGAACCCGTCGAACGCCGTGCGCAGCACGCGCGGCGCGATGAACATCAGCAGCAGGACGCCGGCGCCCTTGCCCCACTCCTCCATGAAGGGGGCGGCGAGGCCCGCGCCCCAGTCGACGGCGAACGCCGGGTCGCCGAGCTTGCTGTAGAGGTTGATGAGCGCGGAGTTCCCGTGCAGCGCGATCGCCCAGGTCGCGGCGAACCCGCCCCAGAGGAACGCGGCGACCCGCAGGTCGAGCGGCTGGCGGGAGTAGCGGTCGATGTGGGTGGTGAACCACCAGAACAGCACCGCGTACACGCTGAAGATCGCGGCCGAGATGCCCAGCGGCGCCCCGTAGGCCGGGCCCTGGCTGCGCACCTGCGACACGGTGTACCAGAGGCCGTAGGCGATCACCGCCACGAACACCCACAGGCACGCGTTGCGCGGCTGGTTCCACGAGACGCGCTGCCCCCAACCGACGTCCTCGGCCACCTGCGCGCGACGGTCGAGCAGGTCCGTGCGGGTCATGGCGCCTCCACCTCGGTGACGGGACGGATCGAGCGGATCATGCTCACGACGTCGCCCTCGAGCTGCGCGTCGTCGGTCTCGACCGGCCCGGTGAGGACCACCTCGACGCCGGTGCCGTCGAAGACGTAGGCGGCGATCAGCCCCGTCCCGCCCGTGAACGTGAACCGGCCGGCGACGCCCCGCTCGCCCTGGGCGGTCTGGAACGTCTCGACCTGCCCCATGTCGATGGTGGCGCCGTTCTTCAGACGCTCGTTGTTCTTCTGCAGCTGCGCCATCAGCTCTCGGGGCGTCCCGTCGAACTCGTCGGAGGCGACGGAGAACACGAAGCCGTCCTTGGACACCTGCGCGGTGTCCGGGAACCCCCCGGACTCGGGCGGGTCCGACGCGAGCACGCCCGAGTCGAGGTTCCACCCGGCCGCCGGGTCGAACTCGACGTCCCCGACCCGCACCACGTCGCCCGCCTGGGCGGGGTCGTCCACGGGCACCGCGCGGTCGAGAGCCGGCAGCCCCCACATCGCCAGCGCGACCAGCACGACGACGATCGCCGCCGGCAGCAGCGTCCTGCGGTCCATCCCCAGCCAGCGACGCTCCACCGGCACCCAGTCCGGCGGCGGGCTCGCGCCCTCGGTGACGAGATCCGACTGCATGGTCCTCCTCGGGAGGCACGGGACGAGCCGGGCTCGTCGACCACGGGGCCGTGCGGAGTCGCGCGACAGTCGAAAGATCACACGCGCCGCGCGGATGCGCGCGGCGAACGCGGGAGAACCACCCGGCGGGGGTCTGCCGGTCCCGCCGGCGGGACGTGCGACGAAGGCCCTGGCTCGTGAGAACCAGGGCCTTCGAGGGGGGAGCCGCCTATCAGAACCGCCACGGGCTCGTCTGGCCGCAGGCCGATGGCCGCCCGCGGCGTGACGATGACGATCGCGCCGCCTGGTACGAGATCACCGACGAGGCTCACGTCGCGGTCACCGAGCCGTCGCGGCGTGAAGATGGGCCGGAGATCATCGGGCGGCGGCCGGACCTGTACGAGGCGCGCCACACGGCGGCGACCCTGCTGCGCATGGGCCGGGTGGACGACACGA
The DNA here is from genome assembly GCF_053608125.1 of Isoptericola sp. NPDC055063. Classification (NCBI taxonomy): domain Bacteria; kingdom Bacillati; phylum Actinomycetota; class Actinomycetes; order Micrococcales; family Promicromonosporaceae; genus Isoptericola; species Isoptericola sp. NPDC055063. The sequence goes on from NZ_JBSGUW010000004.1 coordinate 169,839, forward strand.
CGATCACGGCGATCCTCGGGCACGCGAGCATCCTGTCGACGAAGGCGTACCTCCACACCGACCGGACACGCACACACGCAGCACTGGCGGGCGCCGCCGGCCGCCTGGGGCTTGAGGCTTGAGCGGCGGCGGTCCAGGCGCAGGAGTTGATGCCGCTCGGCGGTGACAATCGCTGCAATGTCGGCAATCGCTGACATCCGCAGGTGTCGGGAATCTCTGACGTCGCCAGGGTCGAGCTGGCTCGCTACACCGCTCGGAGATGGCGGCCGGCCCGGGAGGGCGCGGGACGCCGCCACACCTCCCAGCGCCACACCTCGACGAGCCGGGTCGAGACGTCGAGCTCGCGCGCAATCGCGCCGGCGTGCGGCCCGTGGAGCCGCTCGGCGAGCGCGTAGTCGACGGCACTGATGAGCAGGCGGGCGGCCCACGCGTCCGCGGCCAGCTCGTCGCGCTCGACGTCGTGGTAGAGCGTCCAGTCGTGCCCGAGGGACCAGTGCCCCATCTCATGGGCGAGGGTGCACCGCTGCGTCAGGACGCTCTTGCGGTGGTTGAGCAAGACGAGACCGGAGCGCCGCAACTCCCCGCACGGCGACCGAGGTTGTCCCACTTCACGCGCATGCCGAGCTCGTCGGCTGCTGCGATCAGTTCCTCGAGCGTCACGCGTCCACTTCTAGTGCCTCGGGCTCCTGAGTGCACGTCGACGCGCCCGCGACCATCACGGCTCCACCTGCTGCGCCTCGACCTCCGCGTCATCGTCGCGGTCGCGCGCCGCGCGCACGTAGTCGCCGACGTCCGGGTCGTCGGCGAGGCGCCCCTTCGACAGGATGAGCACCTCGTCGGTGCCTTCGATGGGTCGAGCCTCGACGAACGGGTTCGTGCCGCGGAAGCTCTCGGCGGCGACCCGCTTGCCGTGGAGCAGTTCGGCGAAGTAGCGCATCCCCCCTGCTCGACGTACGTTCGCCGACCCGCTACTTCGGCTCCGCCGGCTCGACAGGTGCAGCCTCCTCGGGGCGCAGGCTGAGCAGGTCGCCCACCATTTGCACAAGGACTCCGGTCAGCCGCGTCACCTCCTCGCGGGGCGGGTCCTCCCCGTGCACCAGCTTGCCTCGGACGTTGTAGGCGTACGTGAAGAACTTGCTCGGTGACCTGCCGTCGTACTCGCGGTCGCCGAGCGTGTCCGCGAGGTCGCGCCCGGCGCTCGAGATCGACTGGTGCTTCAACCACCCGAGCCCACCCCGTATCACTTCCCGCTCGTCGTCGGGGATGGCCGCCTCTGCCGTTTGCGCCGCAAGCATGTCGAGGTACTCGCGGGCCTCTGGCGACAGAGGGCGCTGGGTGACGAGCACTTCGTACGCGGTCATGAGCATCATGAAGCGGGCATCCGGGTCGCTGAGGGTCATGGCCGCCGAGTACATCGCGTAGGACGTGCGCGTCTTCTCGTCGACGTCGGGGCCGCGATGACGCGCGTCCGCGATCAACTCCGCGAGGTCATCGATCGGAGTCACGATTTCAATCTGCGCCGACAGTGAAGCGAAGAGCGGCTCGGTTTCAGACTCGAACGTGTGGATACCGAGGCGTTCCCGCCGCACTTCCTGGTCACCGTCCGGAAACAGGAGCGCTACCCCTCCAGGTGTCAGGCCGCCCATCGGGGCCGTCCTGACGCCGAAGTCAGCGCCGACCCTCCTGGTGGCGAAGCCGACTTGCAGGGCTGCCTCCCACTCGCGCGCGGCGTCCGCGGCGTCCTGTTCGGTCGCGAACCCACGCCCCAGCAAGCAGAGTTCACGCGTGCCCACGATCGGCATATCGCCGTCGGCAGACCGGAGCACGACGCGACCCTCATCGAGCCCTGCACTCGCGCCGAGGTCGAACTCTGGCGCGTCATGCCCGATCGCAGGCCCGGCCAGACGGAACCGGAGCCGGAACGTGTAGTCGTCGTCGCCCATGCCTCACAGTAGGGCGCCCGCGACCGCGTTCGGCGGGTGAATCTCCCGGGCCCAGGGAGGTGCCTGTGGACGACCGACCCACCGCGACCCGGAACTCTCCGCCGCCGTGCGGCGGCAGCTCGGCACTGAGGACGGACTACGCTCTCGACTCGAGATCCTGCGCTCGCACATCGAGACCATCCCCGCCGACAACTCCGGCACCCAGGAGACAGCGGTGCGCGACGTCGAGGTCGAGGCGGCGACGTACGACGGTGGGATGGGGCTGCTTCGTGAGCAGCTGCGCGACGGCGAACGGCTCATCACCGTGCGCGTCTCCGAGGGCTGATGCAGCTCCGATGCCGATCGGCCGGACAAATGGCCGGATGCCCCCGACCGTGAGCCCCGGAACGCGAAGCGGCCCGGCGCCTGTTTTCGCAGGTGCCGGGCCGTTTCGGTGTCGGAGCCGCCTATCAGAATCGAACTGATGACCTATTCATTACGAGTGAATCGCTCTACCGACTGAGCTAAGGCGGCGTCGCTGTCGCCGGCCGCAGCCGGATCAACGAGCGCGCCCACAGTACCTGACGCGCGGGGCGCTCTCCAAACCCGGTCCGGGGAGCGATCTCCACTTCCGCGCGACAGCGCGCGCTGACCTCCGCATACTCGTGCTCAGCACGCTGTGGAGCACCCTACGCAGGGCCACGCCGCCGCTCTGCCGACCCGTCTGGAGGACGACCCATGAACCCCACGCCCGCGCCCCAGGGGGTCGCCGTGCCGACAGGCAAGGGCTGGTGGTGGAAGTCCCTGATCCTCGGCATCCTGCTGTGGGCCGTCACGGCCGCCGTGACGGCGTCCACGCAGAACTCGAACCTCATCCCGACGGTCATCCTGCTCGGCAGCTTCCTGGTGCCGTTCACGGTGGTGCTGTTCGTCGTCGAGCGGGCGCACGGCTCGATCGACATCATGCTGCTGCTGTCGGCGTTCTTCTTCGGCGGGATCTTCGGTGTGCTGGGCGCGTCGATCCTGGAGTCGCACCTGTCGCCGTCGTGGTGGATCTACGTGGGCGTGGGCGCGATCGAGGAGGCCGTGAAGATCGCCGTCTTCCTGGTGGTCGGCGCGCGCGTCGCCCAGAAGACCGGCCTCAAGGGCGCGCTCCTGGGCGCGGTGGTCGGCGCCGGGTTCGCCGCCTTCGAGTCCGCCGGCTACGCGTTCAACGCCAGCCTCACCCGCCTGGGCCAGATCGACCTGAACTCCCTGCTCCAGACGGAGGCGGTGCGCGGCCTCCTCACCCCCGTCGGGCACGTGCTGTGGACGGCCGTCCTGGGCGCGGCGATCTTCGGCGCCGCCTCGGCGGCGGGCAAGTACCGCTTCACGGGGGGCGTGCTCCTGGCCTACCTGACCGTCGTCGGCCTGCACGCCCTGTGGGACTCGATGGGCTTCCTGTCCGCGTGGCTCGCGATCAAGGTCACCGGCGGCCTGCACTACGAGCTCGCCTACGGCCAGCTGCTGCCGGCGACGGCGGACAACGCCGGGACGTGGTCCACCGTGTTCTACGTGGTGGGGCTGGTCGTCATCTCCGTGCTCGGCGTCCTCGCGCTGCGGCACTGGGCCCGCGACCGCGAGCCCGCCCCGCACCCCCGGACCGCCTGACGGCGGCACCCGAGGGCGTCAGCAGGTGGTGCCGTCCTTCGGGACGTCGCCGTCCACGAGGTACGACTCGACGACGTCCGCCACGCACGGCCGCGACGGCGAGTACGCGGTGTGGCCCTCGCCCTCGTAGGTGACGAGCACGCCGGAGTCCAGCGTCTTCGCCAGGCCCTGCGCCCACACGTACGGGGTGGCCGGGTCGTTGGTGGTGCCGACGACGACGATCGGCGCCGCGCCCTTCGCGTGGACGTCGAACTCCTTCTTCGGCATCGGCACCGGCCAGTCGGCGCACGACGTGCCCCCGTAGGCGAAGAACTCGCCGACGGTCGGCGCCTGCTTCTCGATCTGGGCCGCCTCGGCGCGCATCTCGTCGGCGTCCGTCGTGCCCCGGTCGTCCAGGCAGCCGACGGCCTTGAACGCCTCGGACGAGTTCGACGAGTACGTGCCGTCGGCGTTCCGGTCGTTGTACGCGTCGGCGAGGTACAGCAGGGTGTCGCCCGTCCCCTCCGTGATCGCCTCGGTGAGCGCCTGCGTGAGGACGGGCCAGTTCGCCTGGTTGTACAGCGTCAGGGCGACGCCGTAGAACGCGAGCGTGCGGGTCACGGGGCGGTCGGCGTCGGAGGTGGGCAGCGGGTGCTCGTACGCCTGGTCGAAGAGGGCCTTGATCCGCTGCATGCCGTCGTCCACCGTCCCCGGCAGGGGGCAGCCCTTGCCGGCCTGGCAGTCCGCCACGTACGCGCGCAGGGCGTTCTCGAAGCCGACCGCCTGCCCGGCGGAGATCTGGTCCGAGGAGAGCGTCGTGTCGATGGCGCCGTCCAGCACCAGGCGGCCCGCGCGGTCCGGGAACAGGCCCGCGTAGGTGGCGCCGAGCTGCGTGCCGTACGAGTACCCGAGGTAGTGCAGCTGGTCGTCGCCGAGGACGGCGCGCAGCATGTCCATGTCCCGGGCGGCGCTCTGCGTGTCGACCTGCCCGAGGACGTCGCCGGTGTGCTCGGCGCACGCCTCGCCCCACGCGCGGGACTCCGCCTCCATGGCCTTCAGCCCGTCGTCGGTGCTCGGGTCGAAGTCCTTGGCCAGCGACTCGTCCTTGCGCGCGTCGTCGAAGCACCTCACGGGTGTCGAGTCCTGCACGCCCCGCGGGTCGAACCCGACGATGTCGAACGCGTCCTGCAGCTTCTTGCCGAACGTGGCGCCGTCGTTCTCGGCGTCGCTGCGCACGAAGTCGACCCCCGACGCGCCCGGGCCGCCCGGGTTGACCAGCAGCGAGCCCTCCGGGTCCTTGCCGTCGGCGGGGTTGCGCACCAGCGCCAGCTCGATGCTGCCCGCGCCCGCGTCGTGCCATGACAGCGGGGCCGACGCCGTCGCGCACTGGAGCCCGTCCTTGCAGTCGGTCCACTCGAGCGACTGCCCGTAGTACTTCTCGAAACCGTCGGGCGCCTGCGACGCCGCCGGGCCCGACGCCGATCCCGCAGGAGCCTGCTCCTTCGCGGGCGCCGTGCACCCGGCGAGGAGCAGCACCCCCGCCACGAGGACGGCGGACGCGCGCCGGCCGGCCCTGCGGGGTGTGGTCGTGCGGCGGGCGGTCGGGCGGCGCTCGTCGAAGTTCACCCGCCCAACCTACCGTCGCCCCTCGGCTGGTCCGTCCAGTGACCGGGCAGCGTCCGGGCAGCGTCCGGGCAGGTCCGGCTCAGCCCTTCGCGGGCACCCAGGCGACCGGCCCGGTCTCGCCCTCGCCGCCGCGCGGCGCCACCTCGACGGTGCCCCGGTCGCCGAGCCGGACGGCCACCGGCGCGCCCTCGTCGGCGCCCGCCGGCAGCGCGACGGCGCTGGTCGTGGGCATGTAGTCCATCGTGCAGGGACCGTCGGGCAGCTTCTCGAACGTCACGACCGCCGTCCCACCGGACGAGTCCCACGTGCCCTCGGCCTCCGCCAGCAGCGGGCAGGTGCTCGACCCGTACGTCACGACCAGCAGCACCCCCGGCGTGGGCGACCACGCGGCGCCGGCCGGGCTGTCCATCGTGCCCTCCGCGCCCTCCGGCAGGCCGCGGGTGTGCTCGCCCGGGGCGAGCTCGGCCGGTGTCGCGGGCTCCGAGGTCGCCGTCCCGGACGGCTCGGGCGAGGTCGGCTCCGGCGACGCCGGGGACGACTCCGTAGCCGACTCAGGGGACGACGGCGAGGCGGACGTCGCCTCCCCGCCCGCCCCGTCGCCGGACGCGCACGCCGTCACCAGCAGGGCCAGCGCGCCGGCGGCGCCCGCCAGCAGGATCCCGCGGGCGGCGCGGTGCGCGAGGGTCGTCATCCGGCGACCGTCTCGCGGACGTCGTCGAACCGCAACCGGTCCGGCGTCGCCGCCGGCGCGACCTTGCGCAGGAAGTCGCGACGCTTGGCCCCGAACCCGCGCCGGTCGTCGAACAGGTCCCGCGCCATCTCCGCGAGCTCCACCGTGCGGTAGTAGGACAGCGGGCGACGCGGCGCACGCACCTGCGCGGCTGCGCGGGCCTCGGCCAGCCCCTCGGGCGTCGCGAGCGCGGCGGCGCGGTCGGTGAGCCAGGCGGCGAACAGGGCGGGGTCGCGCGGCCCGACGGCGTCCACCAGCCCGAGGCGCGCCGCCTCCGCGACGGACACGGGCAGCTTGGCGCCCAGCAGCCGGTCGGCGTCGACCTCGCCCAACCGCGACGCCACGGTCCACGTGTGCAGCTCGGACCCGAAGATGCCCATGTCGTAGTACGGGTTCAGCACCACGCCGTCGCGGGCGACGACGACGTCCGCGCACAGGCCGGCCATCACCCCGCCGGCTCCGGCGTTCGCGGTGAACGCGGCGACGGTGAGCTGGTCGGCGCGCGCGATCGCCTCGCACAGGTCGTCGATGGCCTGGATGTTGGCCCACGCCTCGGCGGCCGGGTCCTCGGCCGCCTCGATGGCGCCCAGGTGGATGCCGTTGGAGAACGCGTGCTCCGTGCCGCGCACCACGAGCACCCGCGTGTCCTCGGTGAGCGCCTTCTCGACGGCCGTGGTCAGGCGGCGGCACTGCTGCGTGTGCATGGCCCCGCTGTACGAGCGGATCGTCAGGTACCCGACGTCCCCGTCCCGCTCGTAGACCGACTCGGCCAGCTCCCGGGGCGCGGGGTGGAACGGGACGCCGGCGACGTCGAGCACCCACGCGGCGGGCAGCTTGGTGCCGCGCTTCGTGCCCAGCGTGGCGGCGTACCCGACCCAGAGCGTGCCGTCGCCGGTCGCGAGCGCGACGGCGTCCTCGTCGCGGCCCACGACCGTGCCGGGCTCCGCGCCCGGGGCGATCGTCTCGGGCGTCGCCACGGCGTCGAACAGGCAGAACCGTGCGCCGCCGACGGTCGCGGGGGCGCCGGGGGCGCCGTCGGCGGCCGCGATCGTGCGCGCGAGCTCCGCGGCCGGGCGGCCGAGGTCCAGCTCGAACGCGGCCCGGCGCAGCAGCGGCAGCTCGCCGGTGCCGGGCACCTCGGCCTCGAGCTCGTCGGCGGGGACGGGCGGCTCGCCCGCGGCGACCTTGCGCAGCACCTCGTCGACGCACGCCATCGCGGCGTCCGCGACGAGCCCGTTGTAGAGGGCGCTCTTGGCGACCGGCGGCGACGGCATCGCGAACGTCGACGTCGCCCACACGGGGCCGGCGTCCATCTCCTCCACCGTGGACAGGGCGGTCACGCCCCACCGCTCGCGGCCGTCGAGGATCGCGTGGTCGAGCGACGACGGCCCGCGGTCGCCGACCGGGCCCGGGTGCACGACGACCGTGGTCCAGCGACGCCAGACGTCCTCGGGGACCCGGTGCTTGAGGAACGGCGCCAGGATCAGGTCCGGGCCGATCTCCTCGACCCGCGCGACCAGGTCCTCCGGCGCGGCGAACGCCGGGGCGAGCTCCACCCCGACGTCGTGCCCCCGGTCCGTCAGATGTCCCCACACGCGCTGCGTGAGCCCGTTGAACGCCGAGACGAGCAGCAGGATCCTCATGCCAACCCCCAGTCAGGTCACGGGGGCCACCATGGCCCCCGCCGCGGAACACCTCACAGCATCGGGGGGTGATGAGGCAACTATCGGCCGGTTCGGCCCGCGGTTCGGCCTGCGGTTCGGCGCTGCCGTTCAGCCCTGCGGGCGCAGGGCGACGGTCATCGCCTCGAGGGCCAGCAGCGGTGCGACGTTGCCCTCGAGGCGCTCGCGCGCCGTGCCGATCGCGTCCATCCGGCGGATCGTCTGCTCCGGCGTCGAGTCGGCGGCGAGCGCGCGCACGGTCGCGTCGTGCTCGGCGTTCACGAGGTCGACCGTGGCCCCGAGCTGCACCACGAGGACGTCGCGGTACAGGGACAGCAGGTCCACCATCGACCGGTCGAGGACGTCGCGTTGGCGCCGCGTGGCGCGACGCTTCTGGTCGTCCTCGAGCTGCTTGAGCTGCGAGCGCAGCCGCGGCGGCAGGGTGTCGCCCTCCTGCACGCCGAGGGCGCGCAGCAGCTCCGCCTTCTCGACGGCGTCCCGCTCCGCCGTCGCCGCGACGGCCTCCGCCTTGGCGACGTCCACCAGCTCGCCCGCCGCGAGGACGGCGTCCCCGACCCCGCGGATCCGGCGCGCCACCTCGAGCACGGCGTCGCGGCGCGCGCGGGCGTCGCCGTCGCGGGCGAGCCGGCGCGCCAGCCCGACGTGCGACTGCGCGGCCCGCGCCGCCGTCAGCGCGACCGCCGGGTCGACGCCGTCGCGGCGCACCAGCAGGTCCGCCACGTCCTTCGCGGGCGGCACCCGCAGCACGACGCCCCGGCAGCGGGACCGGATGGTCGGCAGCACGTCCTGGGCGCTCGGGGCGCACAGCACCCACACGGTGTGCGGCGGGGGCTCCTCGATGGCCTTGAGCAGCACGTTCGTGGTGCGCTCGGCCATCCGGTCGGCGTCCTCGACGACGATGACGCGGAAGCGGCCCGACGACGGCGTGCGCGACGCCGTCATGATGAGGTCGCGCACCTCCGCGACGGTGATGACCACCTTGTCCGTGGCGACGACCGTCAGGTCCGGGTGGGTCCCGGCGAGCGTCGTCGTGCACGCGTGGCAGCGGCCGCACCCGCCGGTCTCGCCGTCGGTCCCCGTGCACTGCAGGGCCGCCGCGAAGGCGCGCGCCGCCACGGAGCGACCCGAGCCGGGCGGCCCGGTGACCAGCCACGCGTGCGTCATCGCGGCGGCGTCGGTCGCGGCACGGCGCAGCAGGGCGACCGCGTCGGGCTGGCCGACGACGTCGTCCCACACGCTCATGCGTGCCCCTCCCCCGCGGCGGAGGCCTCGTCGGCCTCGGCGACCGGGCCGGACGTGGCCTCCTCGACCACCGGCGTGAGGTCGAGACGGGCCGCGACGTCCACGCGCACCTGTGCCTGCACGTCGTCGAGCGGCGCGGACGCGTCCACCACGACCCAGCGCCCGGGGTCCGCCGCCGCGCGGCGCAGGAACGTCTCTCGCGTGCGCCGGTGGAACTCGTCGCCGGCCCGCTCCAGCCGGTCCGGCTCCCCCGACAGGCGGGCGGCACCGACGACCGGGTCGAGGTCGAGCAGCACCGTGACGTCGGGCAGCAGGTCCCGGGTGGCCCACAGGGACAGCGCCTCGATCTCCTCCTCGGACAGCTCCCGGCCGCCCGCCTGGTACGCCACCGACGAGTCGAGGTACCGGTCCGTGACGACGACGGCGCCGCGCTCCAGCGCCGGCCGCACGACCGTCGCGACGTGGTGGGCGCGGTCCGCCGCGTACAGCAGCGCCTCGCTGCGCGGGTCCATGTCGTCGCCGTGCAGCACGTGCCGGCGCAGCTCGAGGCCGAGCTCGGTGCCGCCCGGCTCGCGCGTCACGACGACCTCCCGGCCCGTCACCTCGTGCAACCAGTCGCCCAGCAGCCGGACGTGCGTCGACTTGCCGACGCCGTCGCCGCCCTCGAACGAGACGAAGTACCCGGGTGCGCTGCTCACGCAGACACGGTAGTCGGTGGCGGTGACACCGCGACGCGCGTCGCCGCGCCCGCGTGACCCACCCCACCCGGGCCCGACGGGCGGCGCGGCCGCCGGGGCGCGACGATGGGTGGACACCGCCCGTCGTCCCAGGAGGCCGCATGCCCGCCGCATCGTCGCCCAGCCAGCCCGTCGAGTTCCTGACGGAGGAAGCCTGCTGGGACTTCCTTCGCACGCAGGACGTCGGCCGCCTCGCCACGGCGGTCGGCGGGGAGACGGAGATCTTCCCCGTGACGTTCGCCGCGGCGGACGGCGTGGTCTACTTCCGCACCCACCCGGGGACCAAGCTCGTGGAGCTCACGGTGAACTCGCGGGTGGCGTTCGAGGCCGACGAGTGGGGCGAGAGCGTCGCGACGAGCGTCGTCCTCAAGGGCACCGCGCGGATCCTCGAGACGGACGCCGAGCTCGCCGCGGCGCGCGCCACCGGCCTGGTGAGCTTCCAGGACGACGGCAAGAACGTGTGGGTGAGCATCACCCCGACGGACGTGAGCGGCCGCCGCCTCACGCGCTGAGCCCCGCCGGGCTCACTCGCCCGGGTAGACCACCCCCGCCTGGCGGCGCACCTCGTCGAGGGTGTCCATGACCTCCAGCGTGCCGTCCCACGACATGCGCGGGCTCTGGGTCTCCCCCGCCGTGACGCGGCGCGCGACCTCGGCGGCCTGGTACTGCTTGCCCTCGCCGCGGAACCCGTCGTAGGCCCAGGTGGAGCCGTCGTGCCGCTCGACGGTGAACGACGTCGGCGCGTAGAACGTGCGCGCCACCTCGATCCGCCCCTCGGTCCCGGAGATGACGGCCGTGTTCGCCGTGCGCGACCACAGCGTGGTGGACAGCGTGGCCTGCACGCCGCCCGGGTAGCCCAGCACCATGCCGACCTGCCCGTCCACGCCCGTCTCGGCGAGCGCACCGACCGCGGTGACGGTCTCGGGCGCGCCGAGCAGGTCCTGGGCGAACGACACCGGGTAGACGCCGAGGTCCAGCAGCGCGCCACCGGCCAGGCCGGGCGCGTACAGCCGGTGCTCGGGGGCGAACGGGAACTGCTGGCCGTGGTCGGCCATGACGCTCACGACCCGCCCGATCTCGCCGCGCGCGAGGACGCCGCGCAGCGCGGCCACGTGCGGCAGGAAGCGGGTCCACATCGCCTCCATGACGAAGACGCCGGCGTCGCGCGCGGCGTCGAGCACCTCGCGCGCCTGCGCCGCGTCCTGCGTGAAGGCCTTCTCGACGAGCACGTGCTTGCCCGCCCGGATCGCGAGGAGCGCGTGCTCGTGGTGGTGCGAGTGGGGCGTAGCGACGTACACGACGTCGACCTCCGGGTCGGTCACCAACGCGTCGTAGTCGCCGTGGGCCCGGGCGCCCGGGGCGTGGGCGGCGGCGAACGCCTCGGCCTTCGCGACGTCGCGCGACCCGACGGCGACGACGGACGACGCCGTGTGCTCCCGCACCCCGTCGGAGAACGACCCGGCGATGTTGCCGGCGCCCAGCACGCCCCACCGCACGGCCGGCGCGGTGCGCGGGTCGGGCACCGTCCCGGCGAGGTCGTCGGTGGTGAGTCCGGGCGCGAACGAGGCGGGTGTGACGTCGGTCATGGGCGTCACCGTACCCGCCTCGTCCGCGCCGTTGCGCGGGTGCCCGCGCCTACTTCTTGGTGTGCGACACCGACAGGTCGTACCCGGCGTCGAGGAACGTCAGGTCACCGGTGGGCAGGTTGGACACCAGCGTGGCGAAGTCCCGCTGGGGCCCGTTGGCACACTTCGTGACGAAGCCCGCCTGGGAGATCGCGTCGCCGGTGAGCCGGTAGACGTGGTTCCCCGCGGCGTCCACGATCTCGAAGGCGTCGGTGCCCGACGGCGTGAGGTCGCACGACGCGACCACCTGCACGGTCCAGCTGTTGTCCTGCACGCCGCTGGTCTCGACCCACTGCCCGGCCTCGGACGAGACGCCCGCGGCCGCGCCGTCCACCATGACGTCGTCCACGAACCAGCCGGTGTCGAGGTACGCCGCGTCCGTCGAGTACCGGAACCGCACGTCCGTGGCCCCCGCCGGGAGCTGCGCCGTGAGGTGCACGTACTGCGGCTCGTCCTCGAAGTACACGCCGCCGGACGTCCCGGTCAGGCCGTTGCCCTCGGTGTTGTTCCCGTGCGGGTCGTCGTCGGTCGTGACCGTGGCGCCCGCGTCGTCGACGAGCGGCACGGTGACCCACTCGCCGCCCACCTGCGCCTCGACGAAGCCGTAGTCCCAGCCCTCCTCGATGAAGTGCCAGGTCCAGAAGTCCAGGCTCGCCACCGCGCCGTCGGTCTCGAGGTCGAGCACGTTGTCCGACTGGCTCTCGTACCCGCCGTACCAGTGCGTGTCGCCGCTGTGCGGCGCCACCTCGGAGGTGTCCTCGCCGTCCAGCCCCACGGTGACGCGCGGGCCGGGGTTGCGGAACCGCTCCACCTGGATGCCGTACGGCAGCGCGACCGGGGCCTGACCGTTCGCCCGCCGGTCCCACTTGGCGTCCGGCTGCGCGCCCTGGTTCGACCCGCGGCCCTCCCAGTACTGGTCGTCCGCGATGTCGATCGTCCAGTCCGTGAAGGCCGGGTCGCCGAAGTCGACCGCCTTGATGTCGAACAGGTCGCTGTCCTCGTCGTCGAGGTACACGGCCACGGCCCAGTCCTGGTAGAGGGTGGCGGCGTCGGGCAGGTCTCCCCCGGTGGCGGCGTTGAACGCGTCGATCGCGGCCTGGACGCCGTCCATGCCGTCGGCCTGGTTCGCGAAGATCTGCTTGATCAGCAGGTCCCCGCCGGCCCCGTCATCGGTGAGGTCGGGCGTGTACGTGCCGTCGCCGTTGCCGCCAGCGCGCTCCCACAGGTACTGGAAGAAGGTGTAGGCCGCGCCGTAGTTCTCCAGCCCGCCCGCCCAGCGGGTCAGGGACGTCTCCGCGTAGAACACCTGGTGGTACGTGAGGTGCGAGCCTCCGACGTCGTACCCGTTGAGGAAGACGGCGAAGTCGGCGAGGCCCTCGTCCACCCAGGACAGCTCGCCCGGGTCGGAGTAGTTGTGGAGCAGGTGCTCCAGCTCGTGCGCCACCACGCCCTCGTACAGCTCGGGCTGGTCGTTGTCCGGGTCGTCGTCGTTCCACGGGGCGTCGGCGCCGCCGAGCCGGTTCTGCCAGTCGAAGGCGTCGACCACGATGGCGTTCATGCCCACCGAGTCGATGAAGTCGGGGGCGAAGTAGCCCGCCGTGTACGAGTCCTGCTCGCAGTCGTAGTACAGCTCGTCCTGGACGTTGTAGACGACCATGACCAGCGAGTCCGTCCGCGGCTGGGCCGGGTCGGCCGCGCGCATCGAGCCGTAGTGCTCCTCGTCGACGGCGACGATCTGGCCCGACAGCTCGTCGCCGAGGTAGTCGATCTGCGCCTGGGTGAGCGTGAAGTCCTCGGCGGTGAGGTCCGTGCAGGGCACGAACTCGTCGCCGGGGTCGTGGTCGAACGCCGGGTCGAGGCTGTGGACGCCGGCGGGCGCGCTGCCGTCCAGCGGCGTGCCCGCCGGGACGTAGATGTACACGGGCGTTCCGTCCGGCGTCGTGCCGTCGTACACGCGGGTGAAGTCCTGGTCGTACGTGCCGCCCGCGGCGCTGTCGTTGATGGGCAGCGTGATCGAGGCGTCGCCCGGCAGGTTGGCCGGGTCGGCGGCCGCGCCCGCGGGCAGGGCGACGGCGGAGGTCAGGAGCAGCGCGCCCGCGCCGCTCAGGAGGACGGTGGCTCTGCGAGGTGCACGGAGCATGGATGGTTCCCTCCGGGGTGGCCCGCGGACCGAGGTGCGGCGCGACGGGCGCGGTGGTGGAGGCACCGGGCGGTCGCGGGGCGGGGCACGTCGTCGTGCCGGGCAGCCGTGCCGCGCAGTGCGGCCGCACGTCCTTGTGCGGTCCTCGCCCAGTGAACCACCGTCGCCCGCGGGGCGGGGCGTGGTTGCCGCGGGCTCCTTCGCGGGTCGCCGTCGCGGGGGTCCGCGTCAGGCCTGCGCCGCGGGCTGGGCGCCCTGCGAGGCGGCGACCACCCGGTTGGCGACGTCGCGCACCTGCTCCAGCTCGGGCAGGCTCAGCCCGCTGGCCGCGACGACGGCCGCGGGGACCTGCTCCGCCCGCGCCCGCAGCTCGCGGCCCGCGGCGGTGAGGTGCAGCTCGACGACGCGCGCGTCGCCGCTGGCCCGCCGCCGCTCGAGGAGGCCCTGCCGCTCCAGGCGCTTGAGCAGCGGCGACAGGGTGCCCGGGTCGAGCAGCAGGCGCGCGGACAGCCCGGTGACCGTCGTCGTGGCACCCGCCCGCTCGTCCTGCCACAGGCCGAGCATCACGAGGTACTGCGGGTGCGTGAGCCCCATCGGCTCGAGGATCGGCCGGTAGATCGACACCATCGCGCGCGCGGCCGCCGAGAGGGAGAAGCACACCTGGGCCTCGAGGCGCAGGGGGTCGGCGGGCAGGTCCATGCGCACAGCCTACGAGGCACCTATAGTTGGTGCACCAATAGTTGGACCGCCAAGCAATGCTGGAGGAGTCTCATGGCACGGCGCGCACGTCGCGAGGGCGACCACCGGACCTGGGGGATGAAGGTCACCGAGCTCTTCCTGCCCCTCTTCGGGCCGGCGTCGATCCGCAGGACGCCCCCGGTCCCCCCGACGGCGGAGGACGTCGCCCGGGACACCCGGCTGCGGCACACCCTCGAGCGCGTCACCCGGCCCGACGGGCACGTGTACCTCGTCGAGAGGGAGGACCGCCCCCGCCCCGAGACGCTGTGAGCCCCGAGACGCTGTGAGCGGGCGATTGGCCCCGGTTTCCGCGGAAACCGGGGCCAATCGCC
>NZ_JBSGUW010000004.1:184251-215360 GCF_053608125.1 Isoptericola sp. NPDC055063
GGCTGGGGGGGGGGGATTTCCCCCCTGCCCACAAAACACCCCGCCCCCCCCCCCCCGCTCACAGCACGGCTCGCTACTTCTTGGCGGCCGGCTTCTTGGTCGCGGGCTTCTTCGCGGCAGGCTTGCGCGTCGTCGTGCGCTTCTTGGCCGGACCGGCCGCCCGCTTCTCCGCGAGCAGCTCGATCGCCCGCTCGGGCGTGATGCTCTCCGGCGTGAGGTCGCGCGGCAGGGTCCGGTTCGTCTCGCCGTCCGTGACGTACGCGCCGAACCGGCCGTCCTTGACGACGATCGGCTTGCCGCTGGTCGGGTCGTCGCCCAGCTCGCGCAGCGGCGGGGTCGCGGGGCGAGCGCCCCGGCCCCGCTTGGGCTCGGCGTAGATCTTCAGCGCCTCGTCCAGCGTGATCGTGAAGAGCTGCTCCTCCGACGCAATGGTGCGCGAGTCGGTGCCCTTCTTCAGGTACGGCCCGTAGCGCCCGTTCTGCGCGGTGATCTCGTCACCCGACTCCGGGTCGGTGCCCACCACGCGCGGCAGGGACAGCAGCTTGAGCGCGTCGTCGAGGGTCACCGTCTCCAGCGACATGTCCTTGAACAGCGACGCGGTGCGCGGCTTCGGCTGCGCGGCCTTCGCCCGCTTCTGCGCCGCGGCCGACAGGCTCGGGTCGATCTCCGGCAGGTCCAGCACCTCGGTGACGAACGGCCCGTAGCGGCCCGACTTCGCGATGATCGCGTTGCCCGACACCGGGTCCGTGCCGAGCTGCTTACCGTCGTCGGCGCCCGCGGCCAGCAGCTCGCGCGCCATCGCGACCGTCAGCTCGTCGGGGGCCACGTCCTCCGGGATCGACGCGCGCGGCGGGTTCTGGCCCTCCGCGACCTCGGCGCCCAGGTCCTCGACGTACGGGCCGTAGCGGCCGACCCGCACGCGGATGCCCTCGCCGATCTCGACCGAGTTGATCGCCACCGGGTCGATCTCGCCGAGGTTCTCCACCAGCTCGTGCAGGCCCCAGCCGGTGCTCTCGCCCGTGCCGTCGCCGAAGTAGAACCGCGTCAGCCAGGCCACGCGGTCCCGGCTGCCCGACGCGATCTGGTCGAGGTCGGCCTCCATCTCGGCCGTGAAGTCGTAGTCCACCAGCCAGCGGAAGTGCTCCTCGAGCAGCTTCACGACGGCGAACGCGAGCCACGTCGGGATCAGCGCCTGGCCCTTGGTCCGCACGTAGCCGCGGTCCTGGACGGTCGAGATCGTCGCGGCGTACGTCGACGGCCGGCCGATGCCCAGCTCCTCGAGCGCCTTGATCAGCGACGCCTCGGTGAAGCGGGCCGGCGGCGTGGTCGAGTGGCCCTCGGCGACGAGGTCGTCGCCGCGCAGGGGGTCGCCCTCGGCCATCCGGGGCAGGCGCGCGTCCTTGCCCGACCCGGCGCCCGCCGCGCCGCCCTGGTCGCCCTCGGCGACGTCCGTCCCCTCCTCGTACGCGGCGAGGAAGCCGCGGAACGTGATGACGGTGCCCGAGGCCGAGAAGACGGCGTCGCGGCCGGCGAGGTCGCCCGCCGCGCCGGCCAGCGTCGCGGCCACCCGCACGGACGCCGTCGACCCCTTCGCGTCGGCCATCTGCGAGGCCACGGTGCGCTTCCAGATCAGCTCGTACAGCTTGAACTGGTCGCCGGAGATCTCGCGCGCCACCTGGGCGGGGGTGCGGAACGAGTCGCCCGCGGGGCGGATCGCCTCGTGCGCCTCCTGCGCGCCCTTGTTCTTGGTGGCGTACAGCCGCGGCGCGCCCGGCACGTACTCCGGCCCGTACAGCTCGGCCGCCTGCCGGCGTGCGGCGTCGGTCGCCTCCGCGGACAGCGACGGCGAGTCGGTCCGCATGTAGGTGATGTAGCCGTTCTCGTACAGTCCCTGCGCGGTGCGCATCGTCTGGCGCGAGCTCATGCGCAGCTTGCGGCCCGCCTCCTGCTGCAGCGTCGAGGTGGTGAACGGCGCCGCCGGCTTGCGCGAGTACGGCTTGGTCTCGAGCGAGCGGACCGCGAACGCGGCGTCCGCGAGCCCGGCGACGACGGCGTTCGCCGCCGCCTCGTCGAGCTGCACGACGCCCGTCTCACCCCGCGAAGCGTCCTCGCTTCGCTGCGGGTCTTCGCGGGGGCCCCGAGAGGTGCGGACCTTGAGTCGGCCGCGGTCGTCGAAGTCGCGGCCCGCGGCGACCCGGTCGCCCCCGAGGCCGGTGAGGCGGGCGCGGAACGCCTGCCCGGCGTCGTCGCCCTCGGTGGGCGCGAACTGACCGCTGACGTCCCAGTAGTCCGCGGCGACGAACGCCATGCGCTCCCGCTCGCGCTCCACGACAAGGCGCGTGGCGACGGACTGCACGCGGCCTGCCGACAGGCCCTGGCGCACCTTGCGCCACAGCACCGGAGACACCTCGTAGCCGTAGAGGCGGTCGAGGATGCGGCGGGTCTCCTGCGCGTCGACGAGGTCCTCGTCGAGCTCACGGGTGTTCTCCAGCGCCCGCAGGATCGCCTCACGGGTGATCTCGTGGAAGACCATCCGCTTGACCGGGACCTTGGGCTTGAGCTCCTGGATGAGGTGCCACGCGATGGCCTCGCCCTCGCGGTCCTCATCGGTGGCGAGGTAGAGCTCGTCGGCCTCCTTGAGGGCCTTCTTCAGCTCGCGGACCTTCTGCTTCTTGTCCGCGTGGACCTCGTAGTAGGGGTCGAACCCGTTGTCGACGTCGACGGCGAACTTGCCGTACGGGCCCTTCTTCATCTCCGCGGGCAGGTCCCTCGGCTGGGGCAGGTCGCGGATGTGCCCGACGCTCGCCTCGACCTCGAAGTCGTCGCCGAGGTAGCCCTGGATCTTGCGAGCCTTGGTGGGCGACTCGACGATCACGAGCTTGCGTGGCTGGGGCATCCGTTCCTGCTTTCCCTGGTGCTGCGGTGCTGGCGGCGGTGCTGGGCGCCGGCCGGCCGACCGGTCATGTCACGGTACGACATCCGCTCGTCACTTCCCCGACACGGGCCGTCGGGCGGCACTCTACCGAGACGTGCGGCGAGGCTGCGCGGTGAGCTGGCGCAGCAGGAGGAGCACGGCGAACGCCGCGGCCGTCACGGCGAGGACGCCCAGGGCGCCCGCCGCGTAGGCGGTGAGGTCGGGCGAGAGCGGGACCGGGTCGCCGCTGCGCACGAGGCCGACGAGCGTCGCGCCGGAGACCACGGCCCCGGCCAGCGACCCGAGCAGCAGCAGCCCGGCGACCACGTACGAGCCCGGAGCGCGGTACGACTCCCCCGCCCGGCGCAGCTCGTCGGTGGACGACGCCGGCGTGAGGGCGCACACCAGCGCGCCCCACGCGAGCACGACGAGCACAGCGGCCACGACGTCGGACGGGCGGTGCCACTGGCCGACGAGCGTCGAGACGCCCGTGGCCCCCGTGTACGCGGCGCCCAGCAGCGCGACGACGGCGCGCCACGCGCGGGGCGTGACGAGCAGCAGGGCGACGGAGACCGACGCGGCCACCGTGGTGTGGCCGCTGGGCAGCGTGTTGGGACCGGTCCAGCCGTCGAGCAGCTCGGGCCGGTCGAGGATCCCGTGCTTGAGCACCTGCGTCGTGATGTTGGCGCCCGCCACGAGGACGGCCACCTGCAGCGCGAGCACCCACCGCCTGCGGAGCACGGCGACCAGCATCGCGACCCCGACGCCCGCGACGACGAACGCCACGGACACGACGTCGAGCACCGGCTCGGCCACCTGCCACAGCCGGCCCTGCCCGTGCGTGGCGCCGTCGAACGCGAGGTCGTCCACCCGCTGGCCCGCCGCGGTGCCGACGAAGAAGCGCCACACGAGCCAGACGCCTACCGCCGCGAGCAGCGCGACGACGGCGGCCACGACGCGCGGCGCCGTCCTCGTCCGCGGCGTGGGCCGCTCCCCGCGCCACGCGCCGACCGGCAGGATCGGCGCGCCGACTCCCGCCGTCCCCTGCGAGGGGGTCGGCGGCGTCTGGGGGCGCGTCGCGGTGAGCACGGGATCACGCTACCGACTCGGTGTGACGGAAACGTACGCGCGGCGTGGGGACCTCTCCCCCTCCCGCACGTCGCCGTCGGACCTGCTCGCGCGACGCCGACACGCATCGGTCTTCACGAACCCCTTGCATACCCCCCAGGGGTACGCTACGTTCCCCGCTATACCCCACCGGGGTATCTAGCCCAGCCCTTCAGGCCCGGCCGTCACGGCCCGAGCCGGAAACGGAACCTCATGTCCACCACCGCACGCGGCGGGGCTCTCGCGCTCATCGCCGCCGCGCAGTTCATGGTCATCATGGACACGTCGATCATCGGGGTCGCCCTCCCCCGCATCCAGGACGACCTCGGCTTCTCCCAGGGCAACCTCTCCTGGGTCTTCAACGCGTACGTCGTGGCCTTCGGCGGCCTGCTGCTGCTCGGCGGACGCCTGTCCGACCTGTTCGGCGCGCGGCGCCTCTTCACGCTCGGCTGGGTGGTGCTGCTCGGGGGCTCCGTGCTCGCGGGCGCGGCCGGGTCGGTCGCCGCCGAGCTCACCGGCCGCGCGGTCCAGGGCGTCGGTGCGGCGATGATCGCGCCCGCCGCGCTCACGCTCCTCATGACCGTCTTCGGGTCGAGCCCACGCGAGCTCACCAGGGCGCTCGCCGTCTACGGCGCCGCGGCCCCCGCGGGCGGCACCGCCGGCGTCTTCCTCGGCGGCCTGATCACGCAGTACCTCAGCTGGCCGTGGGTGTTCTGGCTCAACGTGCCGGTGGCCCTCGTCATCCTGCTGCTCACCCCGCGCTTCTTGCCCGCCGCCCGCACGGGAGCATCCGGCTCCGTCGACCTGGTCGGCGCGCTGACGGTCACCGCCGGTCTCGGCGCCCTCGTCTACGGCGTCGTCCGCGCACCCGAGGTCGGCTGGGCCGCCCCGCAGACCTGGCTGGTGCTGGGCGGGGCCGCGGTGCTCCTGGTGCTGTTCGTCGTCAGTCAGGCCGTGCGGCGCGAGCCGTTGGTCCCGCTGCGCATCTTCCGCACGCCGCGCCTCGGCGCGGCGAACCTCGCCCAGCTGCTGCTCGGCGCCGCGTGGATCCCGATGTGGTTCTTCCTCAACCTGTACCTGCAGCAGGTGCTCGGGTTCGACGCGTTCGCCTCGGGTGCCGCGCTCGTGCCCATGACCGCGCTGATCATGCTCGGGATGGTGGTGCTCGCGCCGCGCGTCATCGCCCGGTTCGGCACCACGACCACCACGGTGACCGGCCTCGTCCTGCTGGCCGCCGGGCTCGGCTGGCTGGCCCTGGTGCGTCCCGACGGCAGCTACGTCGTCGACGTCCTGCCCGCGACGCTCGTCGCCGCCCTGGGCATGTCCCTGGCGTTCATCCCGTCGCTCGGCACCGCCATCTCCAGCGCGGCGCCGTCCGAGGGCGGGCTGGCCTCCGGCATCGTCAACACGAGCTACCAGGTGGGCTCGGCCCTCGGCCTGGCCGCGATGACGGCCGTCGGCGCCGCGGCGGGCGCGACCGCCCTCGGCGACGTCGTCGCCCTCACCGACGGGTTCTCCGCCGTGTTCGTCGGAGCGGCCGTGATCGCGCTGGTGGGTGCCGTGCTCACCGGCCTCCTGCTCGGTCGGGACCCGCAGGCGCCCGCCGCCGGCGGGTCGGGCGACACCACGACCGCGTCGGTCGGGGCGGACGCGCGCTGAGCGCCGTCACTTCCGAGCACGGGATCCGTATCGCCATCAGGCCCATCGGCGAAACGGATCCCGTGCTCGAAGGGGTCAGCGGGCGAGCTCCGGCGGGAGACCGACACCCGAACCAGTGCCCGAGCCCGCGGCGACGAGGCCGGCGTCGTGCAGGTGGCACGCGACGCGCCGGTCCTCGCCCGTGCTCGGCGGGCCGAGCACCGGCCGCACGTCCCGGCAGACGTCCATCGCGTGCGGGCAGCGGGGGGCGAACGGGCAGCCCGCGCCGAGCCGCTGCAGGTCCGGCGGGGCGCCGGGGATGCCCGACAGCTCGCGCCGCGGCCCGTGCAGCGGGGGGAACGAGCTCAGCAGCCCCGACGAGTACGGGTGCCGGGGCTTGCGGTACACCTCCGAGGCGGTGGCCTCCTCGACGATCTCCCCCGCGTACATGATCGCGATGCGGTCGGCGACCTCCACGAGCAGGGACACGTCGTGGGTGATGAGCACGACGGAGAACCCGAGCCGGTCGCGCAGCTCCATGATCTGCTCGAGGATCTGGCGCTGCATGACGACGTCCAGCGCCGTCGTCGGCTCGTCCATGAGGAGCACCTGCGGCTCCAGGGCGAGCGCCATCGCGATCATCACGCGCTGGCGCATGCCGCCCGACAGCTGGTGCGGGTACGCCCGGAGGCGGTCGGCGGAGATGCCGACCATCTCCAGCAGCTCGGCGGCGCGCGCCTCGAGGTCCCGCGCCGACAGGCCGGGCCGGTGGGCGCGGATGCCGTCGGTGAGCTGGCGCCCGATCCGGAACACCGGGTTGAGCGAGCTCATCGCGCCCTGGAACACGATGGCGACGTCGCGCCAGCGGGCGGCGCGCAGCTGCGCGTCGGTGAGGCCGAGCACGTCGCTGCGCCGCCCCTCGCGGTCGGTGAGCCACACCTCCCCGCCGGTGATGAGGCCGGGCGGCGGCAGCAGCCGTGTCGCGGCGTACGCGAGGGTCGACTTGCCGCAGCCCGACTCCCCCGCCAGGCCCAGCACCTCGCCGCGGTGCAGCGTGAGGTCCACACCGCGCAGCACGTGCGTCGGGTCGTCGCCGAAGCCGTAGTCCACGTGCAGGTCCCGGATCTCCAGCACGGGCTCGCTCATCGGTCCTCCTCGGTGGTGGGCACGGTGGTGGTGGCGGGTCGCGCCTCCCGGACCACGGGCGTGAAACCGACGCGCGGGCGGATGCCGCGGCGGCGCAGGGTGCGGGCGTGCATGCCGGTGCTGCGCAGGCGCGGGTTGACCAGCTCGTCGATGCCGAAGTTGATCAGGGTGAGCGCCATGCCCAGCAGGGCGATGCACAGGCCGGCGGGCACGAACCACCACCAGGCGCCGCGCTGCAGCGCCAGGTTGTTCTGGGCCCAGAACAGGATGGTGCCCCAGTTCCACTCGCTCACCGGCGTGATGCCGATGAACGCGAGCGTCACCTGGCTCAGCACGGCGAACGTCACCGTGCCGACGAAGCCGGCGGCGATGATCGCCGTGAGGTTGGGCAGCACCTCGGCCAGGACGATCCGCCAGGTGCGCTCGCCGGTGGCGCGCGCGGCCTCGACGAAGTCCCGCTTGCGCAGGGACAGGGTCTGGGCGCGCAGCACGCGCGCGCCCCAGGCCCACCCGGTGGCGCCGATGACGAGCGCCACCGTGACGCCGCCCGCGCTGGGCAGCTGGGCCGCGATGATGATGATGAGCGGCAGCTGCGGGATGACGAGGAAGACGTTCGACAGCGCCGACAGCCCCTCGTCGCCGAGGCCGCCGACGAACCCCGCCGTGACCCCGACGAGCACGCCGAGCGCGGTGGCCCCGAGCCCCGCGACGAGCCCGACGACGAGCACCCCACGGGTCCCGACGATGATCTGGGACAGGATGTCCCGGCCGGTGTGGTCGGTGCCGAGCCAGTGCGCGCCGGACGGCGGCTGCAGCAGGGCGGTGCTCACCTGGTCCGGGTCGTACGGCGCGATCCACGGCCCGACGACGGCGAGGATCCCGAAGAACACGAGGATGCCGATGCCGACCAGGGCCTTGGAGTTGCGCAGGAACAGCAGCCGCGGGCGCCGGCCGGGCCGCGCGACGCCGGTGCCGACGTCGTCCGGCCCCGTGGGTGCCGCGACCTCGATCGCGGTGGTCGATGTGGCCATGTCAGCCCTCCTGCCGGGTGCGGGGGTCGAGCGCCGCGTAGGCCAGGTCCGCCACGAGGTTGGCGACCAGCACGGACAGCGTGATGACGAGGAAGCAGCCCTGCATCAGCGGGTAGTCGTGGGTGGAGACGGCCTGGTAGAGCGTGTAGCCGATGCCCTGGTAGCTGAAGACCATCTCCATGACGAGCGTGCCGCCCACCACGAAGCCGAGGGCGAGCGCGAAGCTCGACACCTGCGGCAGCACGGCGTTGCGGGCCGCGTAGCCCACGACCACGGCCCGCGACGGCAGCCCCTTGGCGTGCGCCACGGTGACGAAGTCCTCGCTGGAGACCGTCACCATCATGTTGCGCATGCCGAGGATCCAGCCGGAGACCGACGACACGACGATCGTCAGGGCCGGCAGGGTGCCGTAGTAGATCACCGAGCCGACGAACTCCCAGCTCAGCGACGGCACCATGCCGCGGTCGTAGCTGCCGTTCGACGGGAACCAGCCGAGGTTGACGGCGAACACGGCGATGGCGATGAGGCCCAGCCAGAAGTAGGGCACCGCCGAGAAGAACGTGGTGATCGGCAGCAGCGAGTCCGCCCAGGTGCCGCGCCGCCAGCCGATACCGGTGCCGATGGCCGTGCCGAGGAAGAACGCGATGATCGTGGCGATGCCCACGAGGCCGACGGTCCACGGCAGCGCCTGCATCACGATCTCGGACACCGGGGTCGGGAAGTGGGTGAAGCTCAGCCCCAGGTCGCCGTGGAAAAGCATCTGCCAGTAGTGCACGTACTGGTCCCACAGGGACATGTCCTGGTCGAGCCCGAACAGGACGCGCAGGGACTCCTCCGCGTTCGAGTCGATGCGGCCCTGCATGCGGCCCATGAGAGCGGTGACCGGGTCGCCCGGCAGCAGCCGGGGCACGAAGAAGTTGATGGTGATGGCGGCCCAGGCGGTGAACAGGTAGAACACCGCGCGGCGCAGCACGAACCTCATGCGTCCCCTCCCGTGGTCGTCAGCACCGGGGCGTCGGCGCGGTCCGAGTATCCCCAGCAGGCCGCCTGCCGCGGCTCCCCCTCAGGCCCGCGGCCGACGTCGAGCAGGGGCGGCGCCTCGGCGGCGCACAGGTCGGTGGCGAACGGGCAGCGCGGGTGGAACCGGCAGCCGCTCGGCGGGCTCACGAGGCTCGGCGGCTCGCCGCGGGGCGTGCCCTGCGGGCGCTCGGCCAGGTCCTCGGGGTCGGGGGCGGACGCCAGGAGCAGCCGCGTGTACGGGTGCTTCGGGTCCTGCGTGACCGACTCGCTGTCCCCCGACTCCACGACGCGCCCCGCGTACATCACGAGGGTGGTGTCGGCGAAGTACCGGGCGGACGCGATGTCGTGCGTGATGTAGAGGATCGCGAGGTGCAGCCGGTCGCGCAGGTCGGCCAGCAGGTTGAGGATCCCGAGTCGGATGGACACGTCGAGCATCGAGATCGGCTCGTCGGCGAGCAGGACGTCGGGGTCCGCGGCGAGCGCCCGCGCGATGGCGATGCGCTGGCGCTGCCCGCCCGACAGCTCGTGCGGGTACTTGTCGACGTACCGCTCGGCGGGCGTGAGGTGCACGCGCCCGAGCAGCTCGGCGAGGGCCTGCTCCAGCTCGGGCCCGCGCAGCCGGCCGCGGTGGATCCGCAGGGCGCGCGTCAGGGTGTACCGCACGGGGTGCACCGGGTTCAATGACGCGAACGGGTCCTGGAAGATCATCTGGACGCGGTTCACGTACCGGCGGAACGCGCGGCGCCCGCGGGCCCGCGCGTCGGTGCCGCCGAGCAGCAGGCGGCCGGCGGTGAGGGGCTGGAGCTGGGCGAGCAGGCGCGCGATGGTCGACTTGCCGGAGCCGGACTCGCCCACGAGGGCGACGACGCGGCCCCGGTGCAGGGCGAGGTCCACACCGTCGACGGCGTGCACGACGGCGCCGCGCCCGGTACCGCGGCCGCCGCCCTTGACCGGGTAGTGCTTGGTGATCCCGACGGCCTCCAGCACGGGTGCCCCGGGATCGGGCTGGGGGGCCTCCCCCGGGGCGCCGGCGGGCGCCCCGGGGAAGGTGGTCTGGGCGGGCATCAGGACGCGGGCTCCAGGTTCATGACGATCTGCGCGGCCTGCACGCCGGTGGGCTGCGGCTGGTTGTACGGGTCGTCCTCGGACGGCCAGCCGACGTAGTTCAGCGTCGAGTACTGCGCGGTGGCCGGACGCGACCAGATCGGGATGGCCGGCACCTGCTCCACGTAGACCTTCTGGATGGTCTCCATCGCCGCGGCGCGGGCCGCGTCGTCGGTCGCCGCCGCGTAGTCCGCGAACGCCTTCGTCGCGTCGTCGTCCTGGAAGCGACCGAAGTTCCACGTGGCCGGCTCGCCGAGCTTCTTGTACTGCGCGCCGTCGAACTGGTCGGCGTACATGTCCCACGGCGTCGCGCCGCCGTCGGTCCAGTGCAGGGAGGCCTGGAAGTCGCCCGGCGGGATGACGTCGGCGAACCAGCCGTCCTGGTTCACGGGGTTGACGGTGGCGTCGACGCCGAGCTTCGCCGCCGCGTTCTTGATGAGGTCGAGCGCGGTGAGGTAGTCGTTCCAGCCGGCCGGGTTGGTGAGCTCGAACGTCACCTTCTCGCCGTCGGGGTCGACGAGCTTGTCGCCCTCCCACGTGTAGCCGGCGTCGGTGAGCAGCGCCTTGGCGCCGTCGACGTCGACCGCGAGGTCGTCACCGGCGAACGTGTCGGAGAGGAACTCCTCGCCGGCGGGCAGCGGCAGGCCGGTGGCGTTGGTCAGCGGCGGGTTCACGCCCGAGGTGGCGACCTTCACCAGCTCGTCGCGGTCGATGACCATGTTCAGCGCCTTGCGGAAGGCGACGTCGTCGAACGGCTTCTTCTCGTTGTTGAGGAAGAGCGCGTCGATGCCGAGGCCGGCGGCCGCGTACTGGTGGTAGTGCTCCGGGTCCTGCGCGATGTAGACGTTCTCGTAGTCGGCGATGAACGTCCAGCCCCACTGGGCCTCGCCGGTGGTGAGGGCCGTGGTGAGCGCGTTGTTGTCGTTGTACGACGAGTACCGGATCTCCGGGACCTTCGGCTGGCCGCCCCAGTAGTCGTCGCGCGCCTTCACGGTGGCCGCCTGCGGCGTCCACGACTCGAGCGTGTAGGGGCCGGTGCCGACGGGCTTCTCGTTGGTGAACGTCGTCGGGTCGTCGACGTCCTTCCACAGGTGCTCCGGCACCATGAGCAGGTCGTACAGCTTGGACTGGTTGACGTACTGCGGCGCGGTGAACGACACGGTCACGGTGGACCCGTCCGTCTCGACCTTGTCGTACGGCAGCGCGGCGGCGTTGAGGCCGTCGTTGTCGATGCGCAGCTGGATCGAGAAGGCGATGTCCTTCGCGGTGAAGTCCTCGCCGTCGGACCAGGTCACGCCGGAGCGCGGCGTGATGACGGCCTGGGTGTAGTCCTCGCTCCACTCGATCTTCTCGGCCAGCCAGGGCTTCGGCTCCTCCGAGGGCTTCGCCTGGTTGCGCATCATGAGCGGCTCGTAGATGACGAACGCGTAGCCGAGGGACAGGGCCGAGGAGCCGGTGGCGAACGGCGACTGGTTGTTCGTCTGCACGCCGTTGGGCATGCCGACGGTCAGGGTCTCGGTGCCGACCCCGCCACCGGACGCGGACGGGTCGCCGTCGCCGGTGCCGCCGCCTCCGCCGCAGGCTGCGGCCAGCAGGGCGACGACCGCCGCACTCGCGACCGCCGTGCTGAGCTTGCGGATTCTCACGGTGTGCCTCCTTGCACGTGCCCCGACGACGCGGGGCGGTTGGGTGTGGACAGCTGGGTGGGACGTCAGGGGGTGAGCGGCCCGGGCGGGACGTCGAGGGCGACGTCGAGCCGCGGGTCGCGCACCGACCGGCTCACGACGAGCCGGTAGGTGCCGGGCGGGGTGGTCCAGCCGCCGGCTGCGGCGTCCCACGTCTCGAGGGCGCGGCGGGGCACACGCACCTCGGCGGTGACGCGATCCCCCGGCGCGGCGTCGACGACGGCGAAGCCGCCGAGCCACCGCACGGGGCGCGCCGGGTCGGTGCTGGCCGTGCCGGGCGGCGGGGTCACGTACACCTGGACGACCTCGCGCCCGGCCCGGGTGCCGGTGTTGCGCACGGTGACGCGCACGACGACGTCCGCGTCGGCCGGGCCGGGCCCGGGGGCGGCGAGGGCCGCGACCTCGTAGTCCCAGGTCGTCCAGCCGAGCCCGTGCCCGAACGGGGCGGCCGGCTCGGGCCCGGCACCCGAGCCGGCGTCGAGGCGCCGCTCCCAGGCGCGGTACCCGACGTCGAGGCGCTCGGCGTAGTCGACGACGCCGCCGACGGGGACGGCGTGCGGCACGGGCACGTCCTCGGCGCGCGCGGGCAGCGTCCACGGCAGGCGGCCGGACGGCTCGGTGACGCCGGTGAGCACGTCGGCGAGCCCGGTGCCGGCCTCCTGGCCGGGCAGCCAGCCCCACAGCACGGCGGGTGCGTCGTCGTACCAGGGCAGGAGCACGGGGGCGCCGGCGTTGACGACCGCCACGGTGCGCGGGTTCGCGGCGAGCACGCGGCGCACCAGCGCGTCCTGGTTCCCCGGCAGCGCCAGGTCGGCGCGGTCGTACCCCTCGGACTCCACCTCGTGCGTGGTCCCCACGACGACGACCGCGACGTCGGCCGCGCGGGCCGCGGCGGCCGCAGCCTCCAGCTCCTCCTCGGCCGTGGGCCCGGGCAGCCGGTGCACCAGCGCGCCGCGCACGAAGCGGTCGTAGCCGACGGGGTGCACCACCTGCAGGTCCGCCTCGAGCAGGGTGCCATCGGCCCCGCCCTCGACCGCGAGCGTCGCGGCGACGGGGTGGTTGTGCGCGGAGGCGAGGATGACGTCCTCGCGGGCCACGACGTCGCCCGCGGAGGCGAGGCGGCCGTCCACCCGCACGCGGTGCACGCCGACGGTGCCCACCCCGAGCTCGTGGGTGCCCGGCTCGTCGGTGCGCACGCGGGCGGACAGGCGCAGGGTCGCGTCGTCGGGGCCGACGTCGGCGCACCACCCGTCCCAGTCGGCGGCAGTCTCGGCGCGGCGCACGGCGCCGTCGGCGGCGAGCCACTCGACCCGGACGCCGGGGGCGCCGGTCACGGGGTCGGTGCAGCGGGCCGGGTCCAGCGCCGGCGGGTTGCGCAGCACGCGCGAGCCGGCGACGACGTCCACGACGGAGCCCTCCGGCAGCGCGGCGCGCAGCGCGTCCGCGGGATGGCTGAGGCGGTCGGGCACGACGAACGACGACCCGCCGCCCTGGAAGAACGGCTCCACCGCGTGCGCGCCGAGCAGGGCGACCCGCAGCGGCGTGCCGGCGGTCCCGTCCGGGGCGTGCGACGGGTCGACCAGCGGCACCACGCCGGTGTTGTCCTTGAGCACGACGACGGACCGCGCGACCAGCTCGCGCAGCAGCGGCACGGCGTCGACCGGGGCGTGCCCCTCGTGCACCGTGGGCGCGGCGTCGCCGGGCAGCCGGAGCCGGCCCACGCGGTGCGCCAGGCGCAGCAGCCGGCGCACCTTGTCGTCGAGGTCGGCGGGGTCGACGGCGCCGGCGCGGGCGGCGTCGAGCAGCCCGTCGCCCCAGGGGCCGTCCGGGCCGGGCATCTGCAGGTCGAGGCCGCCGCGGACGGCGGGCGCCACGGACTGCGTGGCCACCCAGTCGCTCACGACGAGGCCGTCGAAGCCCCACTCCTCCTTGAGCACGCCGGTGAGCAGCGGCCGGTGCTCGAGCGCGGGCGCCGCGACGCGGCCGTCGTCGACGCCGCTGTACGCGCCCATGACGCTCCAGGCGCCGGCGGCGACGAGCCGCTCGAACGGCGCGAGGTACACCTCGCGCAGCGTCCGCTCGTCCACCCGGGCGAGGTAGCGGGTGCGGTCCGTCTCGGAGTCGTTGGCGACGTAATGCTTGACGCACATGCCCACCCCGCGCTCCTGCGCCGCGGTCACGAGGGCGACGGCGACCTCGGCGGTGAGGTGCGGGTCCTCGGAGTAGCACTCGAAGTGGCGGCCGCCCACGGGCGTGCGCTGCAGGTTCACCTGCGGCGCCAGCACCATGTCCACGCCGTGACGGCGGGCCTCGGCGGCGAACAGCGCGCCCGCCCGACGGGCGAGGCCGACGTCCCAGGTGGCCGCGAGCGCCGACGGGGCGGGCAGCATCGCGGACGTCCCGCTCCCCTCGGGGTCGCGGACGCCGACCGGGCCGTCGGACATCACCACCGGCTCGAGGCCCAGGCGCTCCACGGGGACGGTGGCCCACAGGGAGGCGCCGACGACGAGGGCGGCCTTCTCCTCGAGGTCGAGGCGGTCGACGAGCGCGTCGATCGCCCGCTCGAGGTGCTCGTCGCCCGCGGGGGCGACGGCGCGCGCGGCGGCGTCGGTGCTGGTGGTGGCGGTCTGCGATGACACGCGGTGGCACTCCTTCGTCCCTGTCGGCGCCCTCGTCGGTCCCGACTGGCGCCCAGTGAACCACAGTTACTGACAGGTAAGTAAGTAGACGAAGGTCACAGTATGGTGACGCCATGACAGACGGCAGCTCCCCGCGACGGACCCGCCCCTCGAAGGCCGAGCGGCGCGAGGAGATCCTCGGCGCGGCGACGCGCGTGTTCGGCTCGAAGGGCTACCACGCGGGGTCGCTCGTCGACGTGGCCGAGCAGGTCGGCATCACGCACGCGGGCGTGCTGCACCACTTCGGCAGCAAGGACAAGCTGCTGTGGGCGGTGCTCGAGTACCGCGACCGGGTGGACGTCGAGCACCTCGAGGGCCAGCACATCCCCGGCGGGCTCGACCTGTTCCGCCACCTCATGACCACGGCCCGCCTCAACGCGGACCGGCGCGGCATCGTGCAGGCCTACTCCGTGCTCACCGGCGAGTCCGTCACCGACGGGCACCCCGCCGCCGACTGGGTCACCGAGCGCTTCACGGTGCTGCGCGGCGAGATCACCCGCGCCCTGCTGCAGGTGGCGCAGGAGCGCGGCGTCGACCTCGCCGAGGCCCGCGCGCGGCGGGCCGCCAGCGCCGTCATCGGCGTGATGGACGGCCTCCAGGTGCAGTGGCTGCTTGCGCCCGACGCCGTCGACCTCGCCGAGGACACCGCCTTCGCGATCGAGGCGATCCTCACCGCCGCGCTCGCCGGGCCGGACGCCCCGCGCGTCGTCGGCTGACGCCGTCGGGCGCCCGCGCTGGGGACCGCGCCCTGGCAGGTGCACACTTTTCCTTCGTGCACCTGATTCCCTGGCTGCGCCCGCACCGGGTGCCACCGTCCTCGCCCGCGTCGCCCGCGAGCCTGCGCCGCCGCCCGGCACAGGTGGTCACCCTGGCGTTCCTCGCCACGATCGGCGCGGGCACCGCCCTCCTGAGCCTCCCGATCAGCGCGACCGGGCGCAGCGCCGGCTTCGTCGAGGCCCTGTTCACCGCCACGTCCGCGACCTGCGTGACCGGGCTCGCCGTCGTGGACACCGAGCACTTCTGGACGCCGTTCGGGCAGGTCGTGATCCTGCTGCTGATCCAGGTGGGCGGGTTCGGCGTCATGACGCTCGCGTCGCTGCTGGGGCTGCTGCTGACGCGGCGCCTCGGGCTGAGCACCCGCCTGGTCGCCACCGAGTCCACGCGCTCGGTCGGGATGGGCGACGTGCGGCGCGTGCTGCTGGGCGTGCTCCGGTTCACCGTGGTCAGCGAGCTCGTGGTGGCCACGGTCCTCACGCTCCGGTTCGCCACGGCCTACGACGAGCCGGCCGGCCGCGCCCTGTGGTCGGGGGTCTTCCACGCGGTCTCGGCGTTCAACAACGCCGGCTTCTCGATCTACAGCCAGAACCTCGTGCCGTTCGTCGCGGACCCGTGGGTCTGCCTGCCGATCTGCGCGGCGATCATCGTGGGCGGCCTCGGCTTCCCGGTGCTGCTGGAGCTGTGGCGCCTGCACCGCACCCGGCGCGTCCAGGACGGCCCCACCGACCTGCGACAGCTGTCGCGCTGGAGCGTGCACACGCGCCTCACCCTGCTCATGACGGCGGCGCTGCTCGTGGTGGGCACGGGCTTCTTCCTCGCCGCCGAGTGGCGCAACCCCGGCACGTTCGGCCCCCTCGACCCGCCCGCCAAGGTGCTGGCCGCGTTCACCCAGGCGGTGATGCCGCGCACGGCGGGGTTCAACTCGGTGGACCTGTCCCAGGCGAACAACGGCACCTGGTTCTTCACCGACATGCTGATGTTCGTCGGCGCCGGGTCCGGCGGCACCGCCGGCGGCATCAAGGTCACCACCTTCGCCGTCCTCGCCGTCGCCATCTGGTCCGAGCTGCGCGGCGACCCCGACGCCACCCTCTTCGACCGGCGGCTGACCCCCGGCACCCAGCGGCAGGCGCTCACCGTGGCGCTCATCGGGGTGGCGGCGGTCGTCGTGCCCACGCTCGCGATCACCCTGTCCACCAGCGCGTTCACCCTCGACCAGGTGCTCTACGAGGTGGTGTCCGCCTTCAGCACCACCGGCCTGTCCACGGGCATCACGGCCGACATGCAGGCCTGGCACCAGCTGGTCCTGGTGGCCCTCATGTTCCTCGGGCGCCTCGGCCCGATCACGCTCGGCACCGGCCTCGCGATGCGCGACCGGCAGCGGCTGTACCGGCGCCCGGAGGCGGCCGTCGTCATCGGCTGACGACGGCCACCCCTGGACCGGCGGTCAGGCCGCCGAGATGCCCACCGTGTAGGCGCCGGAGCCCGTGTAGGCGTGCACCACCACCCGGTAGTAGCCGGACGTCGCCGCGTACGACAGGGTCTCGTCGTCCGACGGTGTCGCCCCCTGGGCGACGGTCGCCCAGGTCGAGCCCGTCCACCTCTGGAGGTACAGGTCGAAGTCCGCGCCCGCCGGGCCGTCCACGCAGGCGCGCACCGTCGTGGAGCGGTTCAGCGAGAAGTAGCTGCCGTCGGGCTCGACCGCCTGGCCGCCCGAGTACAGGGACCCGGTGGCCGTGTGCGACGTGCCCGTGCAGGCGCTGCCCGGCGGCGGCTCCTCCGGGTCGCCCCCGCCGCTCGTCACGAGCGTCAGGCCGTACGCCGCCAGGATCTCGCCGACCGGCTGGAAGAACGTCTGGCCGCCCGAGCTGCAGTTGCCCGACCCGCCCGACGTGACGCCCTGCGCCTGGTTCCCCGCCAGCAGCGAGCCGCCGGAGTCGCCCGGCTCCGCGCAGACCGTCGTCTGGATCAGCCCGGTGATCGTGCCCTCCGGGTAGGTCACGGACGAGTTGAGCGCCGTCACCGTGCCGCAGTGCCAGCCCGTCGTCGACCCGGAGCGGCACACCTGCGCGCCCACCGAGACGGGCGTCGCGCCCGCCACCGCGACCTGGCCGCCCGCGTAGTTGTTCACCGCGCCCACCAGCGTGTTGCCGGCGGCCGTGCGCACGTACGCGTAGTCGTTGCCCGGGAAGCTGGAGCCTGCGAACGTGCCGGACGGCTGCGACGTCGTCGCGCCCGTCTGGCCGCAGTGCCCCGCCGTGACGAAGCCCGTCGTCACGACGAAGCCGACCGAGCAGCGCGTGCCCTGGCCGATGTAGTAGGCGTTGCCGCCCACCACGTCCTGGAGCAGCCGCGGCTCGTCGGCCGTGACCGCGTAGGTCACCGCGCCGCGCGGCACGCCCGCGGCCCGCACCGCCGCACGGGCCGTCTTCTCCGCGCCGCGGTGCACCTGGACCACGATGGCATTCTCCTCGACGTCCACGGCCCAGGACGGCACGCCGCGCGCGTCGCCCAGCGCGCCCTCCAGGTCGTCGGCCCAGCCCTGGAGCCGGTCGAGGGACCAGCGGGCCTCCACCGCGCGGGCTCCCGCCCGCCGCACCTTCGCGGCGTCGCCGGCGTCCGTGGTGGCCACGTAGACGACGTCGTCCTGCGGGTCCAGCCACGTGCCGGCGAAGTCCTTGCCGAGCGTCTTGTCGAGCGCCGCCTGCGTCTCGGCGGCGTCCGCCTGGAAGTCGAGCCGCTCCACGGCACGCGCCTTCGACACGCCGAGGTCGTCCTGCATCGCGCGCAACAGCCCCGCCGAGTAGCGGCCCGCGTCGTCGCGGGACCCGCCGTCGGCCCCCGCCGTCGCCGCGGTCGCCGTGGCCCCCGCCGCGACGAGCGTGAGGCCGGCCGCCGCTGCGGCGAGCGTCCTGAGGGTCGTTCGTCTCATCGGAATTCCTTCCGTCAGGTCCGGGCGAGCGCCCGGTGCCGCTCACGGTAGGAATTCACCCGGCGGGTGCCCAGATGCCGACCGGGTCATACCGCCGCGGTATGACCGGTCACGTCGGTCGCGGCCGCGCGGGGCGTGCGCCGCACGGCCTCGTCGTGCGCGCTCTGCGCGGCCGCGACGAGCAGCGCGTCGTCCCAGCGCTCCCCCGCCGCGCGGCCCCGGCCCAGCGAGTGCGTCCACCGCAGCGGCTCGCCCGCCAGCCCCACGACCCGCACGCCCGGAGCGTCCAGCAGCAGCGGCTGCACCAGCGCCACCCCGTGGCCCGCGCGCACCTGCTCCACCACCGACTCCCGGTCGCCCTCCCCCATCCCGCGCGGCGTGAACCCCGACCGCGCGCACGCCGCGACGAAGCAGCGCTCGAAGCAGCCGTCCCCCGGCGCCGACAGCCACGACTCGTCCGCCAGCTCCCCGAGGTGCACCTGCGACCGGGCGGCCAGGGGGTGGTCGTCGGCCAGCAGCACGCACACGGGGTCGTCGTACAGGCGCCACCACACCACGCCGCGCCCCGCCGGCAGCGTCGCGTCCGGGCACGAGCCGACCAGTGCCACGTCCAGCTCGCCGGACTCCAGGTGCCGCGCCGTCTCGGCGGGCGACCACGACGTCGACATCCGCACGCGCACGCCCGCGCGCGACGCGTACAGCGCGTTGACGAACAGCCCGCCCAGCACGGTGCTCACCGTGCCCAGGTGCAGCGGGCGCGCGTCGTCGACAGCCCGCGCGAGCAGGTGCCGCACGTCGTCCCGCATCGCCGCCGCCGCGGGCAGCAGCACCCGCGCGTGCCGCAGCACCAGCAGCCCCAGCTCGGTGGGGCGGCTGCCCGCCCGGTCCCGGACGAACACGGGGCCGCCCAGCGCCCGGTCGATCCGGTTCAGCTGCGCCGTCAGCGCGGGCTGCGCGAGGCCGAGGACCGCGGACACCTTCGTCACGCTGCCGCACTCGGCCACCGCCACCAGCATGCGCAGGTGTCGGAGCTCGATCTCCATGCCCGGCAACGTACCGTCGCCCGGGGCACGGCGCCCCATCTCCCGGACAGCCCGGTCCCGGACACGTCGCCGCCCGGGACCCGATCACGGGTCCCGGGCGGCGACGGCCTGCAGGCGTGGGGGCAGCGGGCGGTGTCAGCAGTTGGTGCCGGCGTACGTGCCGACCGACTTCGCGGCGTCGGTGAACTCCGAGCTGGTCATCGCGGTCATCGCGTCCTGGAGCTGCGACATCGAGTCGGCGTCCGTCGGGTCCTTCGCCGCGGTCTCGATGCCGTCCGTCGCGGTGCGGAACGCGGTGGTGAGGGTCGTCCAGTCGTCGGCGACCTCCGCCGGCGGCTCCGTCACGCCCTCCATCGTGGTGGTGAGCTCGTCCAGCTTGTCCACCGTGGGCTGCAGGTCGGACGGGTCGACGTCGCCCATCGCGGACGACGCGTCGGTGAGCGCCTGCACGGCGTCGCAGAAGTCGCCGCCGGCGGCCGCGGCGTCCTCCTCCTGGGGGGTCTCCTGGCTCTCGGCGGCGGTCGTGCTGCCGTCGGTGGAGCCGTCCCCGTCGCCCGAGCTGCAGGCGGCCAGGCCGAGGGCGAGGAGAGCGCTCGCGGCGAGGGCCGAGGCACGGGTCATGGTCTGTCGGTTGCGCATGGCACCCATGGTGACGGACCCGACCGGATCACGCGCCCCCGGCGCACGGGGAGAACTGCCCATGTGGCACAGCCCACGTTCCGCCGGCTCTCAGCGAACGTCCTCCGCGGGCCGCAGGAACCCGTCGCGGACCAGCCCGCGGACGGCCGGCAGCAGCTCGGCCCGCAGGTCGTCGGCCGGGACCTCGAGCAGGGCGCCGAGCGCGCCGACGATCTGCCCGACGGCGAGCTCGCCGTCGCACACGCCGACGAACGCCGCGAGCCCCGTCGAGGCGTGCACGCCCCGGCCCAGGCCGTCGCCCTGCCGCACCACGACGACGTTCGGGTCCGCCTGGCCCGGGGTGTGGAACCGCTCCTCGGTGACGTCGTCCGCGACCACGAGGTGCGCCCGCCCGAGGGCGTCGTCGTCGCGGGCGGCGAGCCAGTCGTGCGCGGCCAGCGACGCGGCCACGTGCGCGCCGAGCGGCTGGTGCACCGACCCAGTGTGCTCCTCCAGGCGGCGCAGCGTGGGGCGCGCGCCGTCGGCCGGGCGGCGCAGCGTGACGATGCCGAACCCGACCGCCTCGACGTCCCGGCCGGCGAAGTCGTCCAGCCACGCCCCGTACGCAGCCGCCCAGGCCGCGGGCTCGCGCTCCGCCGTCGTCCCGCCGTCGCGGATCCACGTCTCGGCGTACTCGGCCGGGTCGAGCACCTCGCGCTGGATCACCCAGCCGTCCAGGCCCGACGCGTCGAGCCACCCGCCCACGCGCTCCTCCCACGGCTCGCCGCGGCGGTGCTCCCAGTTGCCGAGCAGCTGCGCCACGCCGCCGGGCGCGAGCACCTGTCCGACGTCGCGCACCAGGTCACGCACGAGGTCGTCGCCCGAGCGACCGCCGTCGCGGTACTCGTAGTCGCCCAGCGCGTCGGCGACGGCGCGGCCCGCCGCGCCCGCGTGCGGCGTGATGACGAACGGCGGGTTCGACACCACGAGGTCGTAGCGGTCCCCCGCCACCGGCTCCAGCATCGAGCCGTGCCGCAGCTCGACGTCGGAGGACGGCGCGTTGAGGGCGAGGTTGAACCGCGCGAACCCGAGCGCGCGCCGCGAGATGTCGGTGCCGACCACCTGGCGCGCGTGCCGCGCCGCGTGCAGGGCCTGGATGCCGCACCCCGTGCCGAGGTCGAGCACGCGGCCCACCGGCGTGCGTGCGGTGACCTGCGCGAGCGTGGTCGAGGCGCCGCCCGCGCCCAGCACGTGGTCCGTCGCGAGGCGGCCGCCGGTGGCGAGCTCGGCGAGGTCGCTCGACAGCCACCACGACGCCTCTCCCCCGGCGTCGACGGCGGCGTACGGACGCAGGTCCACGACGGCGCGCACGGCGTCGCCGGGACCCTCGCCCGCGGCGGCCACCAGCCCCAGGCGGGCCGCGCCCGACGTGCCGAGGCCCGGCAGCGCGCGATCGAGCTCCGCGCGGGGGACGTCGTCGCCGAGCAGGAACAGCCGGGCGAGCGCCGCCCGCGGGTCGGCGCCGGGCGCCACCCGTGCGAGCGCGCGCCGCGCCGGCACCGTCTGCTCACGGTGCAGCGCCGCGGACGCGACCGTCCCCAGCGCCTCCTCGACGCCGTCCACCGTGTAGCCCGCCGCCGTGAGGTCGGCCCGCAGGGTGGCGACGAGCGGCGCGGCGTCGACCGTCGCGCCGGGCACCGGCGTCGAGGCGGGCGCGCTCATCGGCCCGCGCACGACGTCGCGAGGTACGCGGTGATGTCCTTCGCGGCTGCGGTCGCGGTCGCCGTGTCGTCCGCGGTGATCGCCCCCGCCATCGCCGAGCTGACCGCGTTCGCGTCGTCCTCGTCGACGTCCTCGAACGCCGTCACCGCACTGCCCAGGTAGTCCGCCATGGTGCCCCACGCCGTCGCGACGTCCTCCGGCGGGTCCTGCTCGGTCATCGCCTTGTCGGCCGTGCGGAAGCTCTGCACCAGGGCACGCGGGTGGTCGGGGCTGAGGTCGACGAGCGCGCGGTTCGTGGTGGACCAGGACTGCTGCAGCGCCGCGCACCGCTCCGCCTCCGCGGTGGAGGCCTCGTCCTTCGCGTCGTCCTTCGCGTCGGGCGAGGGGCGCGCCGACCCCGACCGCGCGGCCTCCCCCTCGACGCCCATGCTCAGGTCGGCCGGGATCGACACCGCCGGCGCGGGCTCCGCGGCCGGCTCCGCGCCGCCGTCGCCGCCACCCTGCCCGCACGCCGCGAGCGTGGCCCCTGTGACGAGCATCCCCACGACGACGAACGGGAGCTGACGGGGCACGAGGCGGGCGCGGCGCATCCCCCTATCGTGAACCACCGCCCGCGCGCGTGGAAATCCCCCGCGACGCGCGCCCGCCCCCAGCCGGCGCCGTCAGCCGGCGTCGTCGGGCGGCGGGGTGGTGCCGCAGCCGTCCTTGAGGAACGTCGTGACCCGGTTCGAGGCCTGCGTCATCGCGGTCGTGTCCAGCTCTGCGATGGCCGACGCCACCGCCGCCGCGACGTCGGCCTCGTCCGCAGCCTCCACCGTGTCGGCGACCGTGCCGACGTAGTCCGTGACGGTCCGCCAGTCCGCCAGGACGGCGTCGGGCGGCCGCACCCCGGCGAGCGCGTCCCGCGCGCCGACGAACCCGTGCCGCAGCGACGCCGGGTCGTCCACCCTCATCCCCACCTGCAGGCTCGCGGACTGCGACCACGCCGCCTGCACCACCGCGCACTCGTCCGCCGGCCCGTCGGGCAGCGCGGCGTCGTCCGCGGCCCCGGGCAGGAGGCCCGACGCGAACCCCGCACCGATCCCGGTCATCAGCGCCAGCGCCCCGGACGCCACGAGCGACGACCGCCGGCGCCAGGCTCCCCGCACGGGTCGCGACAGGGCGTGCGGCAAGAGCCGGGACGCGGCACGCGACGGCCCGCGCGACCGCCCGCGAGCTCGTGTCCTGCTGCCCCTCATGGTCGCGAAGGCTACCGCCAGCGCCCGCGCCCGCGGAACGTCGCCGCAGGTGGGAGGGGGCCGCTTGACCGGGGGCCGGTGTTCGGCCAGATTACGCGCGTGACCTCTACCACGCCCGGCCTGTGGGTGCATCCTGAGAACGACCCGCGCGCGACGGGCGTCGACCCGGTCGGCGAGAAGGAGACCCTCTGGGAGTACCTCTGCCGGTACCGGATGACGCTGGTCATGAAGTGCGAGGGCCTCGACGCCGGCCAGCTCGCGCGCCGCTCCGTCCCGCCGTCGTCGCTGTCGCTGCTGGGGCTGGTCCGCCACCTCGCGAACGTCGAGCACCACTGGTTCCGTCGGGTGCTGCAGGGCAGCACCGACCGGGGGCCGTTCGAGCTCCCCGGCTACCCCGACGTCGACTTCGACGGCGCCCTGCCCGACCCGGCGTGCGTGGACGAGGCGTGGGACGCCTGGCACCGCGCCGTCGAGGCCGCCGACGACTGGTTCGCCGGCGAGGACATGGGCCGCGAGGTCCCGTACGACGGCGGCACCGTCGAGGCGCGCGACGTGCTGCTGCACGTGCTCGAGGAGTACGCCCGCCACATGGGCCACGTGGACCTGCTGCGCGAGTGCATCGACGGCCGCACCGGCCTCTGACAGTGATGATGTAGTGACCCGCCCGCGGGGCCGCGTAGCGTGCCCTCATGCGGAGCTTCCTCAGCGGCGTCCTGGTCGCGCTGGCCGTCCTGGCGGCCGTGGTCACGGTGCCGGTGCGGTACGTCGAGGGCACGCTGCTGGACACGGACGCCTACGTGGCCGCCACCGCGCCGCTGGCCGACGAGATCACCACGCAGGACGCCGTCGCCGAGGCGTTGACGGGCACCGTCGTGGGGCAGATCGACTCGGGCGCGCTGGCCGGGGCCCTGCGGCCCGTGATCGGCGAGGTGGCCGACGTGTTCGTCCGCTCCGACGCCTTCCCGCCCGCATGGGAGGAGGCCACCCGGCAGGGGCACGCCTCGACCGTGGCCGTGCTGCGCGACGAGAGCGACGTGGTCGACGCCGCCGACGGCGTGGTGACGCTGCCGCTCGACCCGTTCCTGGAGTCGGTCGGGCAGGCGCTGCGCGACCGCGGGCTGCCCGTCCCCGAGGGCTTCGCGACGACCGGCGCGGACGTCGTCCTGTACGCCTCGCACGACCTGGCCACGGCGCAGCAGGCGGTCGCGCTGGTGGACCGCTGGGCGCCGTGGACCCTGCCGGTGACCGTGCTCCTCGCCGTCCTGGCCGCGCTCGTCGCCCGGCCGGGCCGGCGCGTGCGCACGGCGGCGGTCACGGGCGGCCTGGTCGCCGCGGCCATGCTGGTGCTCCTGCTGCTCCTGCCCGAGACGGTGCAGGCGGCCTTCGCCCGGCTGGACGTCGGCTCGTCGGGCCGGCAGGTGCTTGACGACACCGTCGACGCGCTCCTGGTGCCGCTGCGCACCCAGCTGTGGTGGGCGTGCGGCGTCGGCGCCGCGGTGGCCGTCGTCTCCACGGTGGTGGGCGTGGTGCTGCGCCGCCGGCCCGCGCCGGTCGCCTGAGGGCGACGCGCCGGCAAATCCGGTTGCGGCGCGGGCGGGCCCGACGGTCGGATGTGCGCATGACCGACGCCACGCAGCGACAGTTCCCCGACATGTGGGTGGACCCCCAGGACGACCCCCGCGAGCAGTGGGCGAACCCGGAGGGCGAGCTGCAGACCCACTGGTTCTACCTCAAGGCCTACCGCGCCACGCTGGAGATGAAGTGCTCGGGGCTCGACGCCGAGCAGCTCGCCCGCCGCGCGGTGCCGCCGTCCACCCTCTCCTTGCTCGGCCTGGTGCGGCACCTGGCGAAGGTGGAGCACACCTGGTTCCGCCGCCGGCTCCAGGGGCAGCCCGACCTGGCCCCGCTGTACACGAGCCCCGACGCCCCCGACGCGGACTTCGACGGCGCCGTCGCCGACCCGGCGGTCGTCGAGGAGGCGTGGGCCACGTGGCGCCGCGAGACCGAGGCCGCCGACGCCTGGCTCGCGACGCAGACCGACGCCGACATGGGCCGCACCGTGGAACGCGAGGGCGAGCAGCTCCCGGTGCGGGACGTCCTCGAGCACCTCGTCGAGGAGTACGCCCGCCACGCCGGGCACGCCGACCTGCTGCGGGAGTGCATCGACGGCCGCACCGGCCAGTAGCCACCGCACGACGACGCACGACGACGCGGTCCGGGGTCTCTCGTCGCGAGGCTGGTCGGCCCTGGCGGGAGGCCGCGAGGAACGAGCGGCCGGATGGCGCGCCTCGCGACGAGAGACCCCGGACCGCGTCGGCCGGGACAGATCGAGGACTTACCTCGCGGGGACGCTCGCCGCCTCGTCGGCCTGCTCGCGGTCGACGCGGGCCGCGCGCAGCCGGGACATGATGACCGCGCCGAAGGCGACGGCCGCGGCGGCCAGGGCGATGACGATGCGCACCGCGGAGTTCGCGTCCTCCGGCACGCTCAGCATGACCACGGCGGGCGCGATGAGCACGGACACCAGGTTCATCACCTTGATGAGCGGGTTGATCGCGGGGCCGGCGGTGTCCTTGAACGGGTCGCCGACGGTGTCGCCGATGACGGTCGCGGCGTGCGCCTCGGAGCCCTTGCCGCCGAACGCGCCGTCCTCCACGATCTTCTTCGCGTTGTCCCACGCGCCGCCCGAGTTCGCGAGGAAGACGGCCATCAGCACGCCTGCGCCGATGGCGCCGGCAAGGAAGCCTGCCAGCGGCCCGACGCCGAGGCCGAAGCCGACGGCGATGGGCGCGAACGCGGCCAGCAGGCCGGGGGTGGCGAGCTCGCGCAGCGAGTCGCGGGTGCAGATGTCGACGACGCGGCCGTACTCGGGCCGCTCCTCGTAGGTCATGATCCCGGGGTGCTCGCGGAACTGGCGGCGCACCTCGAACACGATCGCCCCGGCAGCGCGGGTCACGGCGTCGATCGCGAGCCCGGAGAACAGGAACACGGTGGCGGCGCCGAGGATGACCCCGACGAGCGTGACGGGCGAGATGATCTCGTAGTTCAGCATGGACGCGACGAGCCCGCCCCCGACGTCGCCCACGTCGGCGACCGCCTGCTCCACGGCGTCCGCGTACGAGCCGAACAGCGCCGTCGCGGCGAGGACGGCCGTCGCGATCGCGATGCCCTTCGTGATGGCCTTGGTGGTGTTCCCGACGGCGTCCAGGTCCGTGAGGATCTGCGCCGCCTCCTCGTCGACGTCGCCCGACATCTCGGCGATGCCCTGCGCGTTGTCGCTGACGGGGCCGAAGGTGTCCATCGCGACGATGACGCCCACCGTGGTCAGCAGGCCGCAGCCGGCGAGCGCGACGAGGAAGAGCGAGAGCCAGATCGACCCGCCGGCGAGCAGGAAGACGCCGCAGATCGCGGCCGCGATCACGCCGGCGGTGTAGACGGCGGACTCGAAGCCGACCCCGATGCCGGACAGCACGACGGTGGCCGCGCCGGTGCGCGACGTGGCCGCGACGTGCAGCGTCGGCTTCGACGTCGTGCCGGTGAAGTACCCGGTGATCCACAGGATCACGCCGGCGAGGACGACGCCGATGGCGACGGCCAGCGAGGCGACGACCCGCGGGTCGGCGGTGACGTCGCCGAGGTCCGCGGTGCCGGTGAGCCCGGCGAAGGACGACGGCAGGTAGGCGAACGCGGCGACGGCGGCCAGCACGGCGCCGATGACGGCGGAGATGTAGAAGCCGCGGTTGATCGCGGCGAGGCCGTTCTCGCTGCCGCGGACGCGGGTGACGAGCACGCCCAGCAGGGCGACGAACGCGCCGATCGCGGTGACGATCAGGGGGAACACGAGGCCCTGCTCGCCCATCACCGCCTTGCCGAGGATGAGCGCGGCGACCAGCGTCACCGCGTACGACTCGAAGAGGTCGGCGGCCATGCCCGCGCAGTCGCCGACGTTGTCGCCCACGTTGTCGGCGATGGTGGCGGCGTTGCGGGGGTCGTCCTCGGGGATGCCCTGCTCGACCTTGCCGACGAGGTCGGCGCCGACGTCGGCCGCCTTGGTGAAGATGCCGCCGCCCACGCGCATGAACATGGCGAGCAGCGCGGCGCCGAAGCCGAAGCCCTCGAGCACGGCCGGCGCGTCGGTGCGGTACACGAGGACGACGAGCGCGGCTCCCACGAGGCCGAGACCCACGACGGACATGCCCACGACGCCACCGGTGCGGAACGCGATCCGCGCGCCGTCGGCACGCCCGTCCGTGCGCGTCGCCGCGGCGGCGACCCGCACGTTGGCGCGCACGGCGAGCCACATGCCGAGGTAGCCGATGGCGGCGGAGAACCCGGCCCCCACGAGGAACGCGATCGACCGCCCCAGCCGGACCCCGCCGTCGCCCGGCAGGAGGAACAGGAGGGCGAACACCACGACGGCGAACAGCGCGAGCGTCCGGAACTGGCGGTTGAGGTAGGCGGAGGCGCCCTCCTGGACGGCGCGCCCGATCTCCTGCATGCCAGACGTCCCCTCGGGGGCGGCGAGCACCTGTCTGCGCAGGGCCGCCGCGCAGACCAGGGCGGCCAGTCCGATCACCCCGATCACGGCGACGATCGTGATGCTGCTGGATCCGAACGTGAGCATCCGTCCTCCTTGACGTGCTTCCTCGGCCCGGCGGGGGCGGCGGTGACCGTCCGTCGGTAAGGTCCCGCCGTCGCCGTTGACGGCGGGATGCGGGGAGTCTACCCACATGTGACGGCCGTCACGAACCACCGTGACATCCTGACCCAACGGTTCGCGTCCCCCGACCGTCCAGGTGGGTGAGGACGGCACGGGAGGGGACCATGAGCCGCTGGGAGGACGAGCTCGCGGAGCTCGCACGGACACGAGGGCGGGCCCTGGTGGGCTACGCGTACGTGCTGTGCGGGGACCAGCGGCTCGCGGAGGACCTGGTGCAGGACGCACTGGTCAAGGTGTTCGCCCGGCTGCGCCGCGGCGCCGCCGACCGGCCCGGGGTGCACGCGCTGGACGGGGGCGGGACGAGCGAGGCGTACGTGCGCCGCGCGATCCTCACCCTCTTCCTCGACGAGCACCGGCGCCGCAAACGCTGGACGTCGGCCCGCCACCTCGTGGCGACGGACGACCGGGTCCGCGGCGCGGCCTCGGGCGCGACGGCGCGGGCCGACGTCGCGGCCGCGCTCGGGCGGCTGACGCCGCGCGAGCGCGCGTGCGTCGTCCTGCGCTACCTCGAGGACCTCACGGTGCCGCAGGTGGCCGAGACCCTCGGCCTGGCGCAGGGCACGGTCAAGCGCTACCTGTTCGACGCGACGGCGACCCTGCGCGACGTGCTGCGGGTCGACGGCGACGGCGGGGCCGCGCTCACGGGGCTGACGGGGACGACGACGGGGACAACGACGGGGACGACGACGGGGCGGAGGGCCGGGCGATGACCAGCAACCACGCGCGGGACGACTGGGCGGACGGCCGCACCGACGAGGCGCTGCGCCGCGGTCTGGACGCGCTCGC
Source organism: Isoptericola sp. NPDC055063 (assembly GCF_053608125.1). Taxonomy (NCBI): domain Bacteria; kingdom Bacillati; phylum Actinomycetota; class Actinomycetes; order Micrococcales; family Promicromonosporaceae; genus Isoptericola; species Isoptericola sp. NPDC055063. Next base: position 212,408 of record NZ_JBSGUW010000004.1, read on the forward strand.
CGGGGCCGGCGCCCAGGCGTCGGCGCTCGACGCCGCCCTCGGTGACGTGCGCCGGCGGGTGCGGCGCCGCCGCACCGTGAAGCAGGCCGGGATCGGCGCGAGCACGCTGGGCGTGGCCGCCGCCCTGGTGCTCGGCGGGGCGGCCCTGCTGCCGGACGCGCCGCAGCCCCTGCCCGGGCCCGCGACGAGCCCGACGACGACACCGTCTCCGTCCGGCTCCCCGTCGGACGAGGCCCGGCCCGACGACGCCCGGGCCGACGACGCCGCCGTCGGGCTCGTCGAGGACGGCTACCGCCCGTCGTGGCTCGAGGGCGTGAACCTGACGTGCGGGATGCCGGCCGACGACCTGTCCGCGAACGCGGACGGTCAGCGCCTGGACCTCCTCGGCGTCCCGACCCTCGACGACGACACGAGCGCCGACGGCACCGAGACCGTGCAGACCTGGCGCGTGCCGACGCGCCTCGACGGCGTCGGCGCCGCCGACGCCGGGCACCGCGTGAGCCTCCCGACGTTGCTGTGGACGCAGGGCGGCCGGGTGGTGGACGTCGGAGTGAACGTCACCGAGGCGGGGATGGACCAGGTGGGCGACGCGCCCGCCGAGCGCACCGCCGAGGACTCGTCGCTGATGTCCTGCGCGCCGGTGCACGCGGACGACGGCTCGGCGCCGGACACCTACGAGACCGAACTCCCGGCCGGGGAGTACCAGGTGCGCGCGTTCGTGCAGCTCTGGGACCCGGGGTTCACCGCGGCCGAGCTGGTCGTCAGCGCCCCCGTCGCCGTGGAGGTCGACGCCACGGGCGAGGGCGGCGCGCGGAACGCGGCCTCGGGCTCCGGGAAGTCGGGCGGGTCGGGCGGGTCGGGCGACGCAGGGTGCTCCGCGGCGGGCCTCGACCTGCCGGACCCGGACCTGGCCGACCTTGCCGAGCCGGCGCGTACCACCGTCGCCGCGATGTTCACGGCGGCGCTGGCCTGCGACGACGAGACCCTCATCGCCCTCGCGGAGGCGGCGGACCGGGTGGACGAGAACTGGGGCGGGCAGTCGCCCCGCGAGCTGCTCGAGCTGCCGGCCGCCGAGCAGGACGAGGACGTCTACGCGATCCTCGCGCGGCTGCTGTCGGCGACGCAGCCGTGCAACGGGGAGGTCCACGGCCTCGGGGGCGCCCTGCACCTCTACTCCTGGCCCCGCATGGCCCCGCCCTGCCAGGCGGCGGCACCGGACTGGCAGGACGCGGTCGACGCCGGCGCCCTCACGGCGCAGGAGTCCGCGGACTGGCAGGCGGCCGACGGAGGGCCGGAGTACGAGGGCTGGCGCCTCACGGTCGACTCCGAGGGCCGTTGGGCGCAGTTCGTCGACGGCTACCTGGGCCCCCCGCGCGACTGACCCGCCCCGCCGACCAGGCGGTTGCCACCGCTCTCGGGCGGCGCGAGGCGCCATAGCGGTGGCAACCGCCTGGTCGGCCCTCGGCCGCAGCGCGCGTGGGAGGATGACGGTCATGCCCGACGTCGTTCCCGCAGCTGCCCGCGCCCACACCGAGGACCTCGGCGCCTTCGTCGCCGCCTCGCCGTCGTCGTTCCACGCCGCCGAGGAGGTGGCGCGCCGCGCGGAGGCGGCCGGGTACGTCCGGCTCGACGAGACCGCCGCCTGGGACGTGGCCCCGGGCGGCCGGTACGTCGTCGTCCGCGACGGCTCGGCGATCGCCTTCGCGCTGCCGCCCACGGCGGGCCCGACGACGCCGTTCACCATCCTCGGCACGCACACGGACTCGACGGGGTTCAAGCTCAAGCCGAAGCCCACCACCGGGCGCGACGGCTGGGTGCAGGCCGGCGTCGAGGTCTACGGCGGCCCGCTGCTGAACTCGTGGCTGGACCGCGAGGTCGAGCTCGCCGGGCGCCTCGTCACCGCCGACGGCTCGGGCGGCACGGTCGAGCACCTGGTGCGCACCGGCCCGATCGCGCGCATCCCGCAGCTCGCCATCCACCTGGACCGCTCCGCGAACGACGGGCTGACCCTCGACAAGCAGCGGCACACGCAGCCCGTCGTCGGCCTGGGCGACGTGTCGCAGGCCGACGTGCTGGCCGAGCTCGCCGTGGCGGCGGGCGACGGCGTCGACGCCGCGGACGTGCTCGGCTACGACATCGTGCTCGCGGAGACGCAGCCGGCGCGCGCGTTCGGCATCGGCGCGGCCCTGTGGGCCTCGCCCCGCCTGGACAACCAGCTCTCGACGCACGCCGCGATCACGGCGCTGCTCGCCGTCGCTCCGGAGGACCTCGCCGGCATCGGCGTCGTCGCCGCCTTCGACCACGAGGAGATCGGCTCGGCCTCGCGCTCGGGCGCCGCAGGGCCGTTCCTCGAGGACGTGCTGCGCCGCGTGTGCGCCGGCCTCGGCGCCTCCGAGGACGAGCGAGCGCGCGCCTTCGCCGCGTCGCTGTGCGTGTCGTCGGACGTCGGGCACGCCGTGCACCCGAACTACCCGGAGCGGCACGACCCGGTCAACCACCCGCACGCCGGCGGCGGCCCGATCCTCAAGATCAACGCCAACCAGCGCTACGCGACGGACGCCCACGGCGCCGCCCGCTGGCAGGAGGCGTGCGCGGCGGCCGGGGTGCCGAGCCAGGAGTTCGTCTCCAACAACGTCGTGCCCTGCGGCTCCACGACGGGCCCGATCACGGCGACCCGCCTCGGCATCCGCGTGGTCGACGTCGGCGCCGCCATCCTGTCGATGCACTCCGCGCGCGAGCTCACCGCCGTCGTCGACCCGTGGTACCTGGCCCGCGCGATGGGGGCCGTGCTCGCCGGCTGACCGACCAACGCGTTGTGGGGGTGGGGGTGGGGGCCTTTTTCCGCTAAAAAAAGGAACAAACCACCCCCCCCCACAAGGAAAAAAAAAGAAAACCTTCTGCTCCCCCCACCCCCCCTCCCCCCCCCCCCGAGGCCGGGGAATCCCCGCTTCTG